>SHXF01000090.1 GCA_009693435.1 Betaproteobacteria bacterium
ACAACGAGGTGAGGCCCCACAGTTCGCTTGGCTACAGGCCACCGGCGCCGGCGGCCTGTAGCCCTCGGCCCCTCGTGCTCGCACAACCGGAGATGGTGCAGTAAAGTAACAATGGCCCTGGTACAAAAGATCGGTCAGGTCACTCGCGCCAGACCTTGCCGGCCTTGCGCGCCATGCGGCGGTAGGCTTCCAGGTTCCTCTTCGGTACCGGTACGATGAAACCGTCTACGTAGGCCATGGCGATCCCCTCCGGGTCAATGCGTCGACTACATGATACCGGCGCGCGGGACGCGTCAGGCCCGGCCCCCGCGTGCCACAATGGCCGCCGCGTTCCAGTCCGGAACGGAAGACGAGGAACGACGCGATGCGAACCCACGCCCCCCTGATGCTCGCCGCGGCGCTCGCCATTGCCGCCGCCGTCCCGCAAGCGACGTTTGCGCAGGCCTATCCGTCCAAGCCCGTGCGCCTGATCGTGCCGTATGCGCCCGGCGGTGCGACCGACATCATCGCCCGCGCCGCCGCCATCGAGCTATCCAGGACTTTCGGGCAGCCCGTGAACGTCGACAACCGCGCAGGCGCCGGCGGCAACCTCGGCGCCGAGCAGGCGGCGAAGGCCGCGCCCGACGGCTACACCATGCTCATGTCCGCCAGCAGCCTGCACGGCATCACGCCGTTCCTGTACTCGAAGCTCAACTACGACCCGAACAAGGACCTCGTCCCGGTCATCGTCTTCGCCGCCTTCGCCAACGTGCTGGTGCTCAACCCGGGCGTGAAGGCGAACTCGGTGAAGGAGGTCATCGAACTGGTCCGCTCGCAGCCCGGCCAGTTCACCTACGCTTCCAGCGGCAGCGGCTCGACCATCCACATGTCGGGCGAGATGTTCACGCACCTGCTCGGCCTGAAGATGACGCACGTCCCGTACAAGGGCAGCGGGCCGGCGGTCACCGACCTGATCGGCGGCCAGGTGCACATGATGTTCGACAACATCCCTTCGGCGATTTCTCACATCCGCTCGGGCAAGCTGCGGGCGCTCGCGACCACCGGACCGAGGCGCGCCGTCGCGCTGCCCGACTTGCCGACGATGATCGAGTCGGGCGTCGCCGGCTTCGAGTCCACGGCGTGGTTCGGGCTCGTCATGCCGGCGGGAACGCCGCGCGAGATCGTCGCCAGAATGAACGCGGAAGGCCAGAAGGCCGCCAGGTCCCCCGAGTTCGTCAAGCGCATGACCGACCTCGGCTACGAAATCGTCGGCGGCACGCCGGATCAGATGGCGTCGATGATCCAGGACGAAATCCGTCGCTGGGGTCCGATCGTGAAGGCCTCGGGGGCGAAGGCCGACTGAGCAGGGAAGGGCGGGCCTAGAACTTCTTCGGCAGTCCGGCCTGCTTCAGTACCGCATTGGCCGTGTGGCGGGACTTGATCCGGCCATCCACCGGGAAGCGCACGCCGGAAATCGGGCTCGACCAGATCTCGTGGTCGCCCTTCCCTTGCCGCTCGAAGCGGCAGCCTGCATCGCGCAGGACGCGCTTGAGCTCTGGCGCGAAATCCGCCATCAGGCCGCGGCGCGAGCGACCTCGAAGCGGCGGGTAAGCAGCTCGAACGCCACTTCGGCACCGGTGGCGATGCCGTTGGCGTCAAGCAACTCGGGCACCATGACCTTGAGCTTCTGCACAAGCGCTTCCAGCGTGTCGGACTCGGTCGCCAGGCCAGGGACGTCGTCGCTGGTCGCCACCCAGACCGCTGCTTCGTCGTCCCATTCGGCGCGGATGAAGTAGGGTTTCATGTCATTGATCCCATCTTAGTGATGCAGCATTCTACGCTCGCCGTGCATGCTGTGGTGCTATGCGGGCTATGGTGAAGGCCCGATCCACTGGGATGCTTCGTCAAAATATTGCGAGCGCTCAAGTCCGAAAGCATTCCAAACCATGTCGAACAGGGAGCGCATGATCGGGTTGATGTCTCTAGTGTCTTCAAGCAAAGCAGTAGGAAGAATTAGATTTTGCCGATCGAGTTTTCTCTGATGCAAATAGGTGGACCCCGAGTTGCCGGTAAGTTGGAAATCGCCAATGCCCAGGAAGCTCAGGAACACAAAATATGGTGGCGCCGATCCAAGCTCTGCTAGCGCAGATGCGTACTCTCGGGTCCAATTGATCAACAAGAGTTCGTACCATTGAGGGACTAGATACCAGCGTTCATCGCGATGCTTTTCAAATGCAAGCATCGCTTCGACAATTCCGCTGCGGAACTGCTGGGTATACGCCACACTCGGGGTCGTCGAGTTCGAGTAAGAGACGTAGCCGTCAAAATTCAAGTGCGAAGAGGATCGAACCCAACCAATCGGGGCGAATCTATGTCGCTGTGCTTGAGAGGGGACTGTACTTGCACTTGAATTTGCGTCAAATGCCGACATCGACATGACATGGAGAATTAGCTTTCCGGCAGACGAAACAGGAACGGGCGTCTCGCCCGCAGCGATTCGCTGAAGGCGAGCACTACGAAAATCACGCGCCTTATCACCAATTCCGCGGGTCTGTAGAAATGCGGTTCTAAGTTCATCTACGTCCAAGGGATAACTCCCCGTTTTCCGTCCGTAGAAGTGGGCGTGCTTACCAATCGTTACTCGATGAGGTGCGGCCCAACTCCTGGGAACATGGATTACCAGAACTTGCCTATCCTTTTCCAGCGCGATGAACTTGACCTCTATTTGAGGAAGTCTAGGTTGTACGCCGCCTCTGCATAGATGCTCAATACGAAGTCTCACCGCGTCGACAGAAAGAACTTCGATGCCGCGCAGGGCGCTGGGTACGCCGTCGGGCGCGTCCACACCGTACAGAAGTGTTCCCCCTTCGGTGTTTGCGAAAGAGGTAATGGAGCGGAGAATCTTGACCGCACCACCGTCACCCTGTCAGGTAGATCGCGCTTGAATTCAATATATTTTCCTTCCGGCACTTGGTTGGCGAGAATTTCATTCAGATCCTCGCGCGTGGCAATCATGGCGTTCTCCCGAGAAGTGCGGGTTTCCAAAACGAAAAACCCGGCAGAGCCGGGCTTTTCAGTTGGTGCGGTGCAGATTACTTTAGCGCCGCTTCCACCGCCCGCTTGGCCATCACGGTGACGAGGTGCGCGCGGTATTCCGCGCTGGCGTGCAGGTCGGAGTTCAGCCCCTTGTCGCTGACCTTGATATTGGCCACCGACGACGGATCGAACTTCGCGGCCAGCGCTTTCTCCATCTCGGCCTGGCGGAAGGCGCAGCCGCCGGCGCCCGTGACGCCGACGCGCACCTTGCCGCCGCCGAAGTCGGCCACGAACACGCCGACGATGGCGAAGCGCGAGGCCGGGTTCTTGAACTTCATGTAGGCCGCGCGCTTGGGCACCGGGAAGCTCACGCTGGTGATGACCTCGCCCTGCGCGAGCGAGGTCTCGAACAGGCCCTTGAAGAACTTGTCGGCCTCGTGCTTGCCCTTGTTGGTGGTGATCGTCGCGCCCAGGCCGACCACTGCGGCCGGGTAGTCCGCCGCCGGGTCGCTGTTGGCGAGCGCGCCGCCGATGGTGCCCATGTTGCGCACCTGCCGGTCGCCGATCATGCCGGCAAGCGCGGCGAGGGCAGGGATCGCCTTCTTCACGCTGGAGGAGCCCGCCACCTCGGCGTGGCGCACCATCGCGCCGATGACGACCGCGTTGCCCTCGGCCTTGAGCGACTTCAGGTCGCCAAGGCCGCCCAGGTCGATCAGGTCGGTTGGGTGCGCGAGGCGCAGCTTCATCGCCTGCACCAGGCTCTGGCCGCCGGCGAGGATCTTCGCGTCGGCGCTTTTCGCCGCCATCGCGGCGGCTTCGTTCACGCTGGTCGCGCGGTGATATTTGAATGCGTACATGTTGGCTCCTAGGCAGCTTTCTTGGACTTCAGTGCGTTCCAGACGGTTTGCGGGGTCGCCGGCATCGGCAGGTCCTTCACGCCGAGCGCGTCGGTGATGGCGTTCATGAGCGCCGCGGGGGCGCCGATCGCGCCGGCTTCGCCGCAGCCCTTCACGCCCAGCGGGTTGTGCGTGCATGCGGTGACGCGCGTGTCCACCGCGTACGAAGGCACGTCGTCCGCCCTCGGTATGCAGTAGTCCATGAACGAGCCGGTGACGAGCTGCCCGGTGGCGTCGTACTTGGCGCCCTCAGTCAGCGCCTGGCCGATGCCCTGCGTGAGCCCGCCGTGCACCTGCCCCTCGACGATCATCGGGTTGATGATGTTGCCGAAGTCGTCCACCGCGGTGAAGCGCTCGACCTTCGTCACGCCGGTGTCCGGGTCGATTTCCACCTCGCAGATGTAGGTGCCTGCCGGGAAGGTGAAGTTGGCCGGATCGTAGAACGCATTCTCGTTCAGTCCGGGCTCGAGCTTGTCGTGCGGGTAGTTGTGCGGCACGTAGGCCGCGAACGCCACCTCGCCGAACATCTTCTTCTTGTCGGTGCCCGCCACCTTGTAGACGCCGCGGTCGTACTCGACGTCCGCCTCCGCCGCTTCCATCAGGTGCGCGGCGATCTTCTTGCCCTTGGCGATGATCTTGTCCAGCGCCTTGACGATGGCGGTGCCGCCCACGGCAATGGAGCGCGAGCCGTAGGTGCCCATGCCGAACAGCACCTTCGAGGTGTCGCCGTGCACGATGTCCACGCTCTCCATCGGCAGGCCGAGGCGGTCGGCCACCACCTGCGCGAAGGTCGTTTCGTGGCCCTGTCCGTGCGAGTGCGAGCCGGTGAACACGGTCACGCTCCCCGTGGGGTGGACGCGAATCTCGCCCGCCTCGAACAGGCCCGCCCGCGCACCGAGCGAGCCGGCGACCGCCGAGGGCGCGATGCCGCAGGCCTCGATGTAGGCCGCATAGCCGATGCCACGCAGCTTGCCTTTGGCTTCCGAGGCCTTCTTGCGCGCCGCGTAGCCGGCGACGTCGCCGAGCTTGATCGCGCCCGCCATCGTCGCCTCGTAGTCGCCGGTGTCGTACATCAGCGCCACCGGCGTCTGGTACGGAAAGGTCTTGATGAAGTTGCGCCGGCGGATCTCGGCCGGGTCGAGCTTCATCTCGCGCGAGGCCTGCTCCACCAGGCGCTCGACCACGTAGGTGGCCTCGGGCCGGCCCGCGCCGCGGTAGGCGTCCACCGGCGCGGTGTTGGTGAACACCGCCGTTACCTCGCAGTGGATCAGCGGCGTGGTGTACTGCCCCGCCAGCAGCGTGGCGTAGAGTATCGTCGGCACGCAGGAAGCGAAGGTGGACAGGTACGCGCCGACGTTCGCCGTCGTCTTCACGCGCATGGCGAGGAACTTGCCGTTCTTGTCCATCGCCAGCTCGGCGACGGTGATGTGGTCGCGGCCGTGGGCGTCCGAGAGGTAGGACTCCGACCGGTCGGCGGTCCACTTCACCGGGCGGTTGACCTGCTTCGCCGCCCAGGTGACCACCACGTCCTCGGCGTAGAGGAAGATCTTCGAGCCGAATCCGCCGCCGACATCTGGCGCCACCACGCGCACCTTGTGCTCGGGCAGGCCGAGCACGAATGCCGTCATCAGCAGGCGCTCGACGTGCGGGTTCTGGTTGGCGACGTACAGGGTGTAGCTGTCCTCGGCGCGCGAGTACATGCCGTTCGCGGCGCGCGGCTCGATGGCGTTCGGGATCAGGCGGTTGTTGACGAATTCGAGCTTGGTGACGTGCGCCGCGCTGGCGAATGCCTTGTCCACCGCGCCCTTGTCGCCGATCGCCCAGACGTAGCAGACGTTGTCCGGCGCGGCGTCGTGCAAGGCTGGCCCGGCCTTCACCTTCGAGGGGTCGACCACCGCCTTCAGCACCTCGTATTCCACCTCCACCAGCCAGGCGGCATCGCTCGCCTGGTCCTGCGTTTCGGCGATGACGATCGCGACCTGGTCGCCGACGTGCCGCACCTTGCCCTGCGCAAGGCAGGGATGCGGCGGCTCCTTCATCGGCTGGCCATTGACGTCGGTGATCAGCCAGCCGCAGGGCAGGCCTCCCACCTTGGCCGCGGCGAGGTCCTCGCCGGTGAATACGGCGAGCACCCCCGGCGCCTTCAGGGCGCGGTCCTTCTTGATCGATTTGACGTTCGCATGGGCGTGCGGCGAGCGCACGAACGTAGCGTAGGTCTGGTGCGGCAGCGTAACGTCGTCGGTGTACTGCCCGGCGCCGGTGAGGAAACGGTAGTCTTCCTTGCGCGCGAGGCGCGCGCCGATCAGGGGGGCGTTCATGGCGTCCTCACTTTCCCGCAGCCATGGCTTTTGCGCCGGCCGCGATGGACTTGACGATGTTGTGGTAGCCGGTGCAGCGGCACAGGTTGCCGTCGAGCGCCTCGCGGATTTCCTGCTCCGAGGGGTTGGCATTGCCCTTGGCGAAGTCGAGGGCGTTCATCACCATGCCCGGGGTGCAGAAACCGCACTGCAGGCCGTGGTGCTCCTTGAACGCGGCCTGCATCGGGTGCAACGTGCCGTCGGCCTTGGCGACGCCTTCGATGGTGAGGATGTCCGCGCCCTCGGCCTGCATCGCGACCATCGAGCAGGCCTTCACGGCCTTGCCGTTCATGTGCACCGTGCACGCCCCGCATTGCGCGGTGTCGCAGCCGACGTGCGTGCCGGTGAGCCGCAGGTTTTCGCGGATGAAGGTGACGAGCAGCGTGCGCTCTTCGACTTCTGCGGATACGGCCTTGCCGTTGACCTTCATGGATACCTTGATTGCCATGCTGCCTCCTGAGTGTTCCCGGGGTTCTTTTTCCTGCGGGGGGAGTGCATCGTAGCCAAGCCATCTTCCGCGGGCAATGTTGCGGTGCAATATGCAGTTCCTCGCGCGGCCTGCGACAGGTTCGCGAAAGTCCTGCGCAAGCTGCCGGAAAGCGTGGTTGCGTACTGTGTCCCTTCCATGAACGCCGCCGACGTGCTCGTGGTCGAGGATGACCTCTCGATTGCGGCCAGCCTGATGACGGCGCTGGCCGAGGAGGGCCATCGGCCAAAGGTGGCGACCAGCGGCGAAGCTGCTCTCGAAGGCACGGCGGCACGGCCTTTCGACATCGTGCTGCTGGACATCGGCCTGCCGGGAATCGACGGTTTCGAGACGCTGAGCAGGCTACGGGCCGCGGGTTACCGCCACCCGATCCTGATGCTGACGGCGCGCGATGCCGAGGCTGACCGCCTGCGCGGCCTCGACGGAGGCGCGGACGACTACGTCGTCAAGCCTTTTGCGCTGCCCGAGCTGATGGCTCGCGTGCGCGCGCTGCTGCGCCTGCTGCGCGATGCCGGGCGTGCCGTGTCCAAGGACGAACTGGTGCGCGTGCTTGCCGGCACGGACGGCGAACTGACCCAGAACGCCGTGGAAGTCTACGTCTCGCGCCTGCGTCCGAAGATCGAACCCGCGGGCATCACGATCCGCACCATCCGCGGACTCGGCTACATGATGGCGGGTTACTCACCGGAGTAAACGGACGCGCGCGACGCCGAGGTGGAACGCGTACGTGACGGCCCAGGCGAGCCACGCCGTCCACAGCACATGCGAGGCGCAGTGCGCGCCACGCGCGCGCATTGCGCCCGATTCTCGCGCAGGGCGAAGCTCACCCGCGTCTGGGTCGAAATGGCGAGCAGGAGGGCGTCGACCAGCAGGACCTGCAGGAGGCGCCCGCGAATGAAATGCGTCTCCAAGAAACAAATGCTACAGGGTCAGTCTCGCGCATGGCTGACGTGAATCAAGGGGCGCTAGGCCCGGAGGTATCATTCCCGCATGCGCATCCTGATCGTGGAAGACGACTCGGCCCTCGCCGAGGGCCTGACGCGCCTGCTGGGCAGCGAAGGCTACGCCGTCGACGTCGTGGACAATGGTGAAAGCGCGCTGCTCGCCGCGGGCACGGAAAAATTCGACCTCGCCATCCTCGACGTCGGCCTGCCCGGGCTGGACGGCTTCGAGGCGCTGCGCCGCCTGCGCGCCGGCGGCCGCAAGCTGCCCGTGCTGGTGCTCACGGCGCGCGATGCCGTCGGCGACCGCGTCCACGGGCTCGACCTCGGCGCCGACGACTACATGGTGAAACCCTTCTCGACGCCGGAGCTCGCCGCGCGCGTGCGGGCGCTGATCCGGCGCTCGCGGGCCAAGTCCGAACCCAGGATCGTCCACGGACCGCTGACGATGGACATTGCCGCCAAGCGCGTGTTCCTGCACGGCGAGCCGCTGGAACTCGCCGGCCGCGAGTGGGCGGTGCTCGAAGTGCTGCTGTCGCGGGTGGAGAAAGTCGTCTCGAAGGAGTCGATCATCCAGGCGGTGGCGAGCTGGGGCGACGATCTCTCGCAGAACGCCATCGAGGTCTACGTCTCGCGCCTGCGCGCCAAGCTCGAGCCGGCGGGCGTACGAATCCGCACCGTGCGCGGCTTCGGCTACATGCTCGAGGAGTTCGAGGGCCAGCCGGCGTGAGTCGGGAGTCGCGGTGAACGCCCCGGGACTGCGCGTTCGCCTGCTGCGATGGATGCTGCCGCCGATCGCCGCGCTGCTCGGCCTGGGCGCGCTGCTCGCCTACTTTCCGTCGATCGAGCCGGCGGAGGACGCCTACGACCTCGCGCTGACGGATGCCGGCCTCGCGCTGGGCGAGCGCATTCGCCACGACCAGGGCCGCTTTACCATCGACCTGCCCGGCGCGGCGGACCAGGTGCTGCGCACCGACAAGTACGACACGATCTACTACCGCGTGCGCGCGCCGGACGGCGCCGCGCTCGCGGGCGATCCGGACCTGCCGCCGCCGCCCGCCGGCGCACAACCGGTGGACGGCGTCGTCGCCTACGATTCGGTCTACCGCGGCAAGCAGGTGCGAGCGGTGTCGATGCTGGTTCCCTGCGGCGGTGCGATCTGCACCGTGCAGGTCGCGGAAACCACCAACAAGCGCAAGCGCCTGGTGCGCTCGATCCTCGTTTCCAGCCTGCTGCCGGAGATTCTCATCGCCGTGGCCATGCTGGTCGTCGTCTGGTTCGGCATCAAGCGCGGCCTGGAGCCGCTTGCGCGCCTCTCCGAACAGATCGACGCGCGCTCGCCGCGCGACCTTTCGCCGATCGACCTCGCGCATGCGCCCGCCGAGGCCCGCCCGCTGGTGCGTGCGCTCAACCAGCTGTTCGACCGGGTGACGGACGCCAATCGCAACCAGCAGCGCTTCCTCGAGAACGCGGCACACCAGCTGCGCACGCCCCTCGCAGGCCTGCAGGCGCACACCGAGCTGGCGTTGGCGCAGCCCGTTCCAGAGGCTTGCCGAGCGGAACTCGAGCAGGTGCACCACGCCACGGTGCGCACGGTGCGGCTCGCCAACCAGTTGCTCGCGCTCGCGCGCGCCGAGCCCGGCGGGACGTCGCTGACCCAGCCGGGCGTCATCGAGCTCAAGCAGGTGGTCGAGGACGCCGCCAACGAATGGGTGCACCGCGCGCTGGGGCTCGGCGTGGACCTCGGCTTCGATATCGGGCCGGGGTCCGTCCGCGGCGACCCGTTCCTGCTGCGTGAAGCCTGCGCGAACCTGGTGTACAACGCGCTGGAATATGCGCCCGAGGGAGGCACCGTCACCGTGCGAGCCGCGATCCGCGGCAATCGGGCGGTGCTCGAGGTCGAGGACGACGGTCCGGGCATTCCAGCGGCGGAACGCGAGCGCGTGCTGGAGCGCTTCTACCGGGTGGCCGGCACGCGCGGCGAGGGCAGCGGTCTGGGACTGGCGATCGTCAGGGAGATCGCGCTTGCGCATGGGGCGAGCGTGCGCATCGGCGAGGGGCCGGGCGGCAAGGGCACAATCGTGACACTTGCGTTTCCGCCGGTCGTAGAATGACCATCGAGGGGGGTTTTCCGCGGCTCCCCGTGCCCCCGCAATGAGTGACGGCCACAAGAGGCAGACATGGACAGCGTAGACATGGAAGTCCTGCGTAGCATCGAGGCATGGCGCAAGGCCGGCCAGCGCGCGACGCTCGGCATCATCGTCAACACCTGGGGATCGGCGCCGCGACCGGTGGGCGCGATGGTCGCGATCCGCGGCGACGGGCAGGTGGTGGGTTCGGTCTCCGGCGGCTGCGTCGAGGACGACCTGATCGAGAAGGTGCGCAGCAAGGCTCTGGCAGCGGAGTTGCCGCAGCTGGTGACCTACGGCGTCACCAACGAGGAGGCGACGCGCTGGGGCCTGCCCTGCGGCGGTACCCTGAAAGTGGTACTGGAGCCGGTGACGGACAAGAGCCTCATCGGCGAGATGCTCGAGACCGTCGGCAAGCAGCAACTGGTGCGCCGGCGCCTCGACATGAAGACCGGCGGCGTCGCGCTCGAAGCCGGCTCGTGGGAGGACACGCTGTCCTTCGACGGCAAGGTTCTCGCGACGGTGCACGGGCCGCGCTGGCGCCTGGTGCTGGTTGGCGCGGGACAGCTCACGCAGTACCTCGCCGAGATGGCGCGCATGCTCGACTACCACGTCACCGTGATCGACCCGCGCGAGGAGTACGCCGCGGGCTGGAACGTCGCCGGCGTGCCGCTCGACCGCGGCATGCCCGACGACGTCATCACGGCGATGAACCTGGACGGCCACAGCGCGGTGGTGGCGCTGACGCACGACCCGAAGCTCGACGACCTCGCGCTGATGGAGGCGCTCAAGTCGGCGGCGTTCTATGTCGGCGCCATCGGCTCGAAGAAGAACAACGACGCGCGCAGGAAGCGCCTGGTGGAGTTCGACCTGTCGGAGGCCGAGATCGCGCGCCTGCGCGGCCCGGTGGGCCTGTACATCGGCTCGAAGACGCCGCCCGAAATCGCGGTGGCGATCCTCGCCGAGATGACCGCCGTACGCCATGGCGTGGTCAAGCCGGACTGGGCGGCAAAGGAAGGCAGCCGCTTCGATCCGTCCGTCTGCGAAGTCAAGGCTTGAAGCTCGTCGGCCTGCTGCTCGCGGCAGGCTCAGCCACCCGCTTCGGTTCCGACAAGCTGCAGCACAAACTGCTGCACGGCGTGTCCATCGCCGTGCAGGCGGCCCGCCACCTGAAGAGCGCCGTTCCCCGCGTCGTCGCCGTGGTGCGCCCCGGTGCGGAGGAAACGCGGCGCGCGCTCGAGCTCGAAGGCTGCGAGATCGCGGTCTGCGAGAACGCGCAGGACGGCATGGGCGCGAGCCTGGCCTGCGGCGCGCGCGCGGCGGGCGCGGCGGATGCCTACCTGGTTGCGCTGGGCGACATGCCGTTCGTGCGCCCTTCGTCGATCGAAGCGGTGAAGGCCGCGCTGGCTTCGGGTGCAGCATTCGCGGCGCCGTATTTCCATGCCCGCCGGGGACATCCGGTAGGCATCGCCGGGCGCTTCCGTGCCGAGCTGGAAGCCTGCGCCGGAGACGAGGGCGCGAAGCAGCTGCTCGCCGCGCACGCGGCCGAGCTGGTGAAGATCCCGGTCGGCGACCCCGGCGTGATCCGCGACATCGACAAGCCTTCGGACCTGGCGCCGCCGGTCCTCTAGGTCCTAGGGGCGCTGCTAAAATCGCCAAATGCATACTCCGCAAATCCTCGAAATCGCCGACCCCGAAGTCTGGAACGCCGTCAGCCGCGAGAACACGCGCCAGGAAGCGCACATCGAGCTGATCGCCAGCGAGAACTACGCCAGCCGGGCAGTGCTCGCGGCGCAGGGCTCGGCGCTCACCAACAAGTACGCCGAGGGCTATCCGGGCAAGCGCTACTACGGCGGCTGTGAGTTCGTCGACATCGCCGAGCAACTGGCCATCGAGCGCGCGAAGCAGCTGTTCGGCGTGGACTACGCCAACGTACAGCCGCACTCGGGCTCGCAGGCCAACCAGGCTGCCTACATGGCCTTCCTCAAGCCGGGCGACACCATCCTCGGCATGTCGCTGGCGCACGGCGGCCACCTCACGCACGGCGCCTCGGTGAGTTCCAGCGGCAAGCTGTACCGCGCGATTCCCTACGGCCTGGACGCGGACGAAGTGCTCGACTATGCGCAGGTCGAGCGGCTCGCGCAGGAACACCGGCCCAAGATGATCGTCGGCGGCGCCTCGGCGTACGCGCTGGCGATCGACTGGGCGCGCCTCAGGCGCATCGCCGACGGCGTCGGCGCGCTGCTCTTCGCCGACGTTGCGCATTACGCGGGGCTGATCGTCGCCGGGCTTTACCCGAGCCCCGTGGGCATCGCCGACGTGGTGACGACGACCACCCACAAGACCTTGCGCGGCCCGCGCGGCGGGCTGATTCTCGCCTCCGCAGTGCACGGGAAGGCGCTCAATTCGGCGGTGTTCCCGGGATTGCAGGGTGGGCCGATGATGCACGTCATCGCCGCCAAGGCAGTGGCTTTCGGCGAGGCATTGAAGCCCGAGTTCCGCGACTACCAGCGCAAGGTGCTCGACAACGCGCGCGCGCTGGCGCGCGTGCTGGCGTCGCGGGGACTGCGCATCGTTTCGGGGCGCACCGACTGCCACATGTTCCTCGTCGACCTGCGTCCCAAGCGAGTTACGGGCCGTGCCGCCGAGGAGGCGCTCGGCCGCGCCAGCATCACGCTGAACAAGAACGCCATCCCGAACGACCCGGAGAAACCCATGGTCACATCCGGCGTGCGCATCGGCACCCCGGCCATCACCACGCGCGGCTTCGGCGCGAGGGAAGTCGAGACCCTCGGCAACCTGATCGCCGACGTGCTGGAGAAGCCCGACGACGAGGCGGTGTCGCGCCGGGTGGCCGGCGAAGTGCGCGCGCTGTGCGCGGCGTTCCCGGTGTACGGCTGAGATCCGGCAGCGATGCGCTGTCCTTTCTGCACCTCGGAGGACACGCAAGTGATGGACACCCGCGCCCAGTCCGAGGCCAACACCATCCGCCGGCGCCGCCGCTGCCTGAAGTGCGAGAAGCGCTTCACCACCTACGAGCGCGTCGACCTGAAGATGCCGCGCCTGGTGAAGAAGGACGGCAGCCGCACCGACTTCGACCGCGAGAAGCTGCTGGGCAGCATGAAGCTTGCCTTGAGGAAGCGCCCGGCGAAGACCGAGGAAGTGGACGCCGCGGTCGAGCGCATAGAGGAGCGGCTGCGCGCCCTCGGCGAGCGCGAGGTGAAGACCTCGCGCGTCGGCGACCTCGTCATGCGCGAGCTCGCCAAGCTCGACAAGATCGCCTACATCCGCTTCGCCTCGGTCTACCGCAGCTTCGATTCGCCGGAGGATTTCCGCGAGGCGCTGCAGGAAGTGGCGAGACCCGCCAAGCGCAGGAAGAAGTGACCGGTTTTTCGGCTTTCGACCACGCGATGATGCGGCGTGCCCTCGCCCTCGCGGAGAAGGGCCTCTGGACCACGACCCCCAATCCGCGCGTCGGCTGCGTGGTGACGAAGGGCGAGCGCATCGTCGGCGAGGGCTGGCACGAGCGCGCCGGAGAGCCGCACGCGGAGGTGGTCGCCTTGCAGGCCGCGGGCGGCGAGGCGAAGGGCGCCACGGCCTACGTATCCCTGGAACCCTGCAACCACCACGGCCGTACCCCGCCCTGCACCGAAGCCGTGATCGCATCGGGCGTGGCGCGCGTGGTCGCGGCAATGCGCGATCCGAACCCGCAGGCGGCCCACGGCGGCGAGAAGCTCGGCGCCGCGGGCATCCGCTTCGAGCACGGGCTCATGGAGGACGAGGCGAAGGAACTGAACATCGGCTTCGTCTCGCGCGTGACGCGCGGGCGCCCCTGGGTGCGCATGAAGGTCGCGGCGACGCTCGACGGCCGCACCGCGCTCGCCAACGGAAGCTCGCAGTGGATCACCGGGCCGGAGGCGAGGAAGGACGGCCACCGCTGGCGCGCGCGCGCCTGCGCGACGCTTACCGGCATTGGCACCGTCCTGGCTGACGATCCGCGCATGACGGTGCGTGAGGTGGAAACGACGCGCCAGCCGATGCGCGTGGTCGTCGACAGCCGGCTCGAGATTCCCGCAAAGGCCCGCATCCTCGAAGGCGGCAAGGTGCTGCTGTTCTGCGCGAAGCAGGGCGCGGCCCCGATGGGCGCCGAAGCGGTCTGCATGGCGAACGCCGGCGGCAAGGTGGACCTGCCCGCGATGCTGGGAGAACTTGCGCGTCGTGGCGTCAACGAACTGCACGTCGAGGGCGGCTTCAAGCTGAACGGCTCGCTCTTGCGCGAGGGCTGCGTCGACGAATTGCTCGTTTACCTCAATCCGAGCCTGCTGGGTGACTCGGCGCAGGGCATGGCGAACCTGGCCGAGGCAACGGGGCTCGACCAGCGCATTGCCCTCAAGCTCGTTTCGGTCGACCGCGTCGGCGGCGACCTTCGCATCGTCGCGAGGACCTGATGTTCACCGGTATTGTCCAGGCAGTCGGCAGGATCATCAGCGTGAAGCCCTTCGTCATCGACGCGGGCGGCCTCGACCTGCGCGGCGTCACGATCGGCGACTCGATCTGCGTGCAGGGCGCCTGCCTGACCGTGACGAAGAAGCGCGGAAGAAAGCTTTCCTTCGACGTTTCGCGCGAGACGCTTGACTGCACGGCGGGCCTCGACCGACCCGGCGCGGTGAACCTGGAGAAGTCCCTTGGCCTCGGCGACAAGCTCGGCGGGCACCTCGTCACCGGCCACGTCGATGCGGTGGGCGCGGTGGCGAGCGTGAAGGGCAGCGTCTACGCCTTTCGCACGCCGAAGTCGTTGGCGAAGTACGTCGCGCGCAAGGGGTCGATCACGGTGGATGGCGTGAGCCTGACGGTGAACCGGGTGAAGGGTAAAGTGTTCGAGGTAAACCTCATCCCGCACACGCTGGAAGTGACCACGCTCGGTCGCCTCGAGCGCGGCGCGCAGGTAAATATCGAGGTGGACCTGATTGCGCGGTACGTTGAACGGCTGTTTTCGGCATCCTAGGCCGTCCGGCCGTTTCCTAGAATTACCCGTTTCCTATATGTAAAGTAGTCTCATGCCGTCCAAGCCGGGTTTTTGGCATCCGGTTTCCCCTGACGGTATCGCTGACGTGTTGACGCCGGCGCTGAATTGACCAGGAGTGCCGGTTTCGGTTTGACCAGGGTGCGCCCAATGAATGCGCTGGTCAGTCGCTGATCGGCACTACCCCTCTAAACTGGTCAATTTTCGGTCGGCGTCAACACTAGACGCAGGGTCTTGATGGCGACCCGTCGCTCGATGACCGGGTCGAAGGCCTCGTACACGATGCCCATCGCGCCGCGCCCGATCTGGCGGCGGATTTCGTACTTACCGATTTTCGTTGGCGCAGTCATTGCCCCGCGCAACCTCCCCAGTGCAAGGCTATCATCTTCGGTTCGATCGCCATTCCCCGACGGCAACGACCAAAAAAGGCGGGGTTACTGTTTTTCGCTAGTTGGAGATACTCCGCGGGTTTCAGGGATTGGCTTGCCCCCTTCAATACAAACGGTGCGCAAACCCAAGACACTTCGATCATCAATCTTCTTGACGGCAGCTTCGCAAGAAGCTTGTGTCGGAAACTCGATGTACTTAATCTGCGCCGATGCGCCACCTATCATTAATATTAGTAACCAAGTCATTTTGATTCCCCGTAGTTTCTTGCCCCTCGCCACTCCCACGGCGGCACAGGAATCATCCACCCACAACCCACGTTTCCGCAACCGCCAGTAAACCCCCCGCCAAAGCGAGGTCTGGGTGAAGAACTGATCAGCTACTACTTCCCGCAGGCGAATTTCCAAAGGTCTTCAATGATGGTGCCGGGGGCGATAGGTGCCCAGTTGTCGGGGATGTCATAGGAAAAGAGAATGACCTCCCCGCCGCCCATATGTCCAGAATGCAAACTGAAGTCGGGTTGACGCATTCGTCCATCCTTGCAGTCGTATTCATGCTGCGCTTTCTGTGAGTTATATCTCGCTCCATTACTACTGATTTGCGTGGCCTTGTAGTCCAGCAGAGTCCACATTTTTACCCTGTCGCTAGACCGACGAATGCTGACGGGTTCGGCGTAAGAGTCGAATCTATCGTTGCCGCCAACATTCACCCACCTAGGATCTGGTTTCATTTTTCTTGCGGCAATGTCCTGATCAATGTATTTCACTATCGCAAACCGCATGGATTTGGTTCTTGTTGACATATACATAGTTGGCGCAGTCTGAATCACGCCAGTAAAGGACGTATTGCTGTTAATTTGAATAGCAGCATTCCCCCCCTGTTTCGTGACTTCAGCGGCGACTGCTGAGCGGACAATTCCCTCATCTCCTATCCCTGCAGCGACCTCGCTTGTAACTATGCCGATAATCGTATATTTCCTCGGTGGAGTCCCGTTCGCCCAGAAATCGATCCCATCCGTGACGACCTTGGTTCCACCTTCCCCTTCGAGAATTTTGGTTTTCCCTTCATACGGCTGAAAATCAATCGTGGCACAACCAGCAATAAATGCAGCGAATAACAGAATCATGAAATGCTTCATTTGTCATCCCCCGGTATGCTGAAGCTTTCCTCAATGGACAACCATCGGTTCTACTTAGATGAACTACCTCAATCCCGACGCTGCCGTTAATCATTCTTTTCCTACCCTACCTACACCACTCCCGCGGCGGCATAGGGTGCCCGTATCAGTCACACCCTTTGAATTTGCTCTGCTGACATTCGCGCGCTAGCTTTTGGGCTTCGGCCATTTGATCTGGCGTCATTTTTTTTGCAGCACGGTCTCGATTCCTCACCGCCACAGCATTACCTTTCGCCGCTGCAAGGTTGAACCACATATGAGCACGAACCGTATCCATTGCGACGCCTTGACCTTGGCCATACATAGCACCAAGGCTGTTCTGCGCCGATGAATCCCCCCGCGCTGCGGCTAACCTGAACCACTTCACCGCCTCTACATAGTCCTTCTCGACGCCTTGCCCTGCGTCATACCGGCGGCCGAGGTGATACTGCGCCGCCGAATCCCCCCGCGCTGCGGCTAACCTGAACCACTTCACCGCCTCTACATAGTCCTGAACGACGCCTTGCCCGTTGGTATACGCCACGCCGAGGAAGTTCTGCGCCGATGCATCCCCCTGCGCTGCGGCTAACCTTAACCACTTCACCGCCTCTACATAGTCCTTCTCCACGCCTTGCCCGTTGGCATACGCCATGCCGAGGTGGACCTGCGCCGTTGCACTCCCCTGCGCTGCGGCTAACCTTAACCACTTCACCGCCTCTACATAGTCCTTCTCCACGCCTTGCCCATAGAAATACCGCATGCCGAGGTGGACCTGCGCCCCTGAATCCCCCTG
>SHXF01000091.1 GCA_009693435.1 Betaproteobacteria bacterium
AACATTTTGGGTACGTACATTGCTCCCTGTTCGGTGATTGCGTTTCAGGCGGCCTGAGCGATGCGCTAGAATCGGGCGTATCGATCCTCAGCCTGAAAGCCCCCCTCGAATGAGGCTGGCCACACGCAACATGCGGCGCGCGTATCTGGCCGCGGCACGCGCATCATTGGGCGGCGCTTGATTACAATAGCGAATCGTTCGTTCCCGCCCGGAGAAATCAGACCATGAATGACAACCCATGCAGGTAGCCAACGCAATCAACATCGCCGATCTCGCTTTGCTCGCGAAAGCGCGCCTGCCGAAAGTCATTTTCGATTTCGTGGATGGTGGGGCCGAGGACGAGCGCACCCTGCGCGCCAACTGCACCGGGTTCGACCGCTACCGGCTGCGCCCGCGCGTGTTGAGCGGCCACGCGAAGCGCGATTTGTCGATCACGCTGTTCGGCCAGAAACTGGCCGCGCCGTTCATGATAGGACCGACGGGATTGAACGGCATCCACTGGACGGACGGCGACTTGCATCTGTCGCGCGCCGCGTCCAAGGCGGGCATCGGCTTCACGCTGTCGACTGCGTCCAACAATTCCATCGAACAGGTCGGCGCCGATTCGGCCGGGGTGAAATTCTTTCAGCTTTATCCGTGGGGCGACCACAGCGTGACCGGCAGGCTCATCGATCGCGCCGCCGCGGCGGGTTACAAGGCGATGATGGTCACGGTCGATTCGCTGACCCCCGGCAAGCGCGAGCGCGACCTGCGCAACCACTTCGCCCACGAGGTGCACATCACGCCGCGCGTGGTGTGGGACGGGCTGACGCATCCGCGCTGGCTGGTCTCCACCTGGCTGGCGCGGGGCATGCCGCGCACCGAAAACGTGGCCGAGTTCGCGGCGCCGGGCGCAAACGCGCACGCACTGGCCAAGTTCACCCGCTCGCAACGCAATCCGCATCTGGACTGGGAGGACATGGCCTGGGCGCGGGCGCGCTGGCCCGGGCCGTTTCTGATAAAGGGGATACTAACCGCCGAGGACGCGCTGATCGCCCGCCAGATGGGTGCCGATGGCGTAGTCGTGTCCAACCACGGCGGGCGCGCGCTCGACTGCGCGCCGGCGTCGATCGAGGCGCTGCCCGGGATAGCGGCCGCGGTCGGCGACAGCATGACGGTGCTGGTCGATGGCGGGTTCCGGCGCGGCTCGGATATCGTCAAGGCGCTGGCGCTGGGCGCAAAGGGCGTGCTGCTCGGCCGGGCGACGCTGTTCGGGCTCGCGGCCGGCGGCGAGCCGGGCGTGGCGCGCGCCATCGCCATCCTGCGCGACGAAGTGGACCGTGTGTTCGCGCTGATCGGTTGCGGCGCGGTCAGCGACGTGACCCCCGGGCATGTGGCAGCGGTCGAGGAATTTTTCAGGCACGACGGGCTCGTTGCCGGGAATTGAAGAAGACGTTCGTCCTGAGCTTGTCGAAGGACGTGAGCATCAGCCTGAACGATGCCGATCATCCGGAAAAGACCGACAATATCGCCAACGCCGGATTTCGCGAGCTGGATTTCTGCGAAGGCGATCGCATTCATTGAAGAAAAGGTCTGAATATGTCACTGCGTAAAATGTGGGTTGCCGCAGCATTCGCATGCAGCCTTCCCGCCCAGTCGGCAGTCATCGACGGCAATGGCCTGCGCGACGAACTGCTGTTCGCGCGGGAAAGCGAGAAAGCTGCACTGGACCAGGTCTCGTACCGGTCCGGCCGCATCAACGGCTACTTCATCGGCGTGCACGACGCGCTTGAAGGATTGGGGCTGTTCTGCCCGCCGCCGACCGAAGGCATTCCTGCCATGAGCGCCGTGGTGTTCAAGTACATCGAGGCCAATCCCGCGCGTCTGACCCAGCCCGCGAATGTGGTGATCGTCGAGGCGTTGAAGGCGGCGTTTCCCTGCAAGACCGGCAGGGCGGGCAAGGCGGGGCTCAAGTAGGCGACTGCGGCTGGCAACGGACCGCTTTCGCGGCCTACTTCATCGGGCACTTGTCGGCAAATTCGTCCGCGGAATTTTCGGCGATGGTGCCGATCTGCTTGAGATAAAGGCTGCCGTCGGGCCGCGCCGACACCTCGGTGACGTAGGTGTTTTCTATCGGCTGGTGATTGCGGTTGAACTTGAAGGGCCCGCGCACGCTCTGGTAATTCGCCCTGCGCAGCGCCGCGCGAAACGCGTCCTGGTTCCTGATGTCGCCCTTCACTTCCCGTACCGCGGCATCCAGCAGCATCATCGCGTCGTAGGCGAGTCCGGCAAAGCTCGCCGGATCGCGGCCATAGCGCGCGCGGAACTCCTGCACGAACTTCCTGTTGGGCGCGTTATCCAGATCGGCAAAGTAATTCGCGCTGATGATGATGCCGAGGGCGGCCTTGCCCTGCGCCTGGAACACCAGCGGCTCGGACAGACCGACGTTGGAAAACAGCGGGATCTTGCCCGCCAATCCGGCCTGCGTCCACTGGCGCACGAATGCGATGCCCGCCCCGCCCGGATAGAAGGCGAACACGCCGTCGGCCCCCGAGGCGCGCACCTTCGCGATGTCCGAGGCGAAATCCACCTGCGCGATCGGCGTGAGCACGTGTCCCACCACCTCGCCCGTGTAGCCGGCGCGCGCGGCGTTGGTGTGCTCGTGGCCGGCCTCGAAATCCATGCCGAGCAGATAGAGCTTCTTCACGCCTTTCTGGAACATGAAGGGGCCGATGCCGCTGGTCAGCTGGGTGTTCTGGAACGAGGCATTGAAGTAGTACGGGCTGCACTGCGCGCCCGCCACCTGCGCCGGGCCGCCGTTCATTCCGACGAAAAAGACCTTGGCGTCGGTGATGGGCTTGATCGCGGCGATGATTTCATTGGACGCCGTGAGTCCGGTCAGCAGGTCGACCTTGTCCTTGTCGATCAGCTTCGAGAGTTCCTGGACAGTTCCGCTGGCGGTCGCTTTCGAGTCGCCAATGACGACTTCGACCGGTACGCCGCCCAGCTTGCCGCCGAGGTGGTCCATCGCTACGTCGAAGCCGCGCTTCTGTTCGGCGGCCACCACGGTGTGGGGGCCGCTGACCGCGACGACGAATCCGAGCTTGATCTTTGCCTGCGCCTGCGCTGTCGCCGGGCCCAGTACCAGACCCAGAAATAAAGCCTGGCCCAGAATCCGGCGCAGGGCGCGTCTGGCAAGCGGTGCAGTAGTTGCTTTCATCATCTTCCCCCGGTATTTAACAAGATGGCATGCATGGGTCGCACCGGTCGAGTTTCCACCGCACCAGGCTGGCGCGCAGGCCCGTTACCCGCTGCAGGAGGCGCAAGATAGCACACACACACAACCAGTTGCAGCAGACGGCGCGATGCAGGCGTCTGGCGGCCCTACTGCTGCATACATTTCTTCTCCCCGTGTTATGCGGCGGAATCCTGCCATAGCAGGGCGCAATTTGCGCATGGCACATGATGCAATGTCGATGCAGTGTCGAGCGACTGTCTTAGCGCTCATAGTCCGCACCGGGTTACCAGGCCTTGGGCTTTTATGCGATGCTCGCGTATTCGAATACGCCATGCGCATGGAGCAGAAATTGATCTGGTGCCGCTATGAATTGAACGGTGCCGTCTCGTACGGGCTGGTCGAGGGGGACACCGTGGTGGCCGTCGAAGGCAGCCCCTTCGGCGCGTATCGCGTCACCGCCGGTCGCCATCCGCTCGCCTCCGTGAAACTGCTGGTGCCGGTGATTCCCGGCACGTTCTACGCGGCCGGCGCAAATTATGCGGGCCATATCGCCGGCATGGTGGAGCGCGGGCTGGTGAAGCCGGATTTCTGGCCGCCCAAGCCGGACATTGCCTACCGTGCCAACAACGCGCTGCTCGCGCACGGGGAGAACATCGTCAAGCCGCGTGACGCAGGCGAACTGATCCAGTACGAGGCGGAACTGGTTGCGGTGATCGGGATGAAGACGCGGAACGCGAGCAGGGACGAGGCGCGCGACGCGATTTTCGGCTGGACCATAGGCAACGACCTCACCGAGCGCAACTGGGGCACCCACGACCGCACCAACTGGCGTTCCAAGAATGCCGACACTTTCAAGCCGATGGGCCCCTGGATCGTCACCGGCCTGGATCCTGCGGACATGACCACCATGGTGCGCCTGAACGGCCGCGAGGTGGAGCGCTTCGCCACCGGCAACATGATCTTCGATGCCGCCACCTTCATTTCCGCCGTGTCGCGCTACATCACCCTGTATCCGGGGGACGTGATGTGGCTGGGCACCGATGGCTATCCGCAGAACATGGCGCCGGGGGACGAACTGGAGATCGAGATCACGGGCATCGGCGTGCTGCGCAATCGCCTGGTCGCCGAAGCGGATTGACGGCGTTCGCGTGGAAGGACCTGAGCGGCCGGAAATGCGCGTGTCAACCGGCAGGGGCGATCAGTCGAGTTTGGCCCCGGAAATTTTCACTTTTCTTTCCACGCGCTCGCGGTCGGCACGCAGGAACTCGGCGAATTCTTCCGGCGTGTTGCCGATCGGGTCCAGTCCCACGCCGATGATGTAGCGCTCCGCGAAATCCGCATCCTTCATCACGCGCACAAAATCGCCGGCGAGCCGGTTGATGGCGCTCTGCGGCGTCCCGGAGGGCACGACGATGCCGAACCACGCGCCAGACTGGAAATCCTGGAATCCCGATTCGGCGAACGTCGGCACCTGCGGCAGTAGTCTGGAGCGGCGCGCCCCCGCGATGGCCAGGGCCTTGAGCTTGCCCGAGCGGATGTGGGGTAGTGGCGCGCTGATACTGGCGAACATGATCTCCACCTGGCCTCCCATCATGTCGGTGATGGCCGGCGCCACGCCCTTGTAGGGCACGTGGGTCAGGTCGATGGCGGCGATGCGCTTGAACAGTTCCATCGACAGGTGCGGCGGACTGCCGTTGCCGAAGGACGCGTAGTTGAGCCCGCCCGGTTTCGATCTGGCCAGCGCGACGAATTCCTGCACCGTGTTCGCAGGCAGTGTGGCAGAGGCGACCAGGATCTCGGTGGTGCTCACGAGTGCTGTGACCGGCGCGAAATCCTTTTGCGTATCGAAGGGCAGGCGGCTGTAGAGGAAAGGCAGCGCGGACTGCGTGGTGTCGGAGGTGAGCAACAGGGTGTAGCCGTCCGGCGCCGCCCTGGCCACCAGTTCGGCGGCGATGATGGTGTTACCCCCGGTGCGATTGTCGATGACGACCGGCTGGGACCACAGTTCTCCCAGGCGCTGCCCAAAGGCGCGCGCCAGGGTGTCGGTCAGCCCGCCCGCCGGCTGGGGGACCACGATGCGTACTGCCTTTGAAGGGAATGGTTGGGTGAACGCAGCCGGCGCTGCCGCGAACAGGACCGCGAACATCAAGTATGCGACGACTCGTGCTGCGCCCATGGAATCCCCGTATGGTTATGCTCTGTGGGCAAATAGTAGCAGCGGCGGACGGTTGCACGAGGCGAAGAAACGCACCGGCATGTGCCCGGCGCGGCTGGGCTTCATTGGTGGGCGCGCAGGAATGCACTATATTCCGTGTGGTACGCGCTGCAGGCGCGACCCAGACAAGAAGAATGGTGCGATGAAATTCGGCATTTTCTCCAACGGTTTGCGCACGCAGAAGATCGCCGCCGACAGCTACGGCACCCTGCTCATCGTGATGGGCAAGGACTGGGGCACGGCCAAGAGCCGCGCCCGGTCGATGAAACTTTTCATGGAGGAAGTGGCGCCGCGGCTCGCGAGGCTGGATGCCAATCGGGCGAAGCAGCCGACAGGCGCTGCGCCCCCAGTCAATCCCGGCAGCGCGACCTTGACGGCAGCGGCGTATTGAACTGGTTCGGAGCAGACACGCAGGATCAACAGGAGGATCAAGGGGAGAAGCGCATGGCAGATGACGAGGGCGTGGAGGCAGGCGGCGAGGTGATCTGGGGCGGGACGGAGATCGCACGGCGCAACATGGCGTGTTTCCAGAAGCACGCCGCTGCGGAACGGATCTGCGACCTGGATGGCACCATGGATACGGTCACGCGCAACGCGCCGTTCCAGATCGTTCATGGCACCGGCCTCGTGGTGCGCGGCTGGGATGAAGTGCGCGCGTTCTACAAGGAGCGCTTCGGCACCTTCACCGGCCGCGTGCTGTTCCCGCATCGGGTTATCGCCACCGACAAGTACTGCGTGATCGAGGGCTGGTTCAAGGGCAGCCCCAAGGGCATGTTCTTCGGCGCCATGTCGCACGGCAAGCCGCTGTTCCTGCCGATGTGCGTCTGGGTCTATTTCGAAGACGAACTGCTGAAGGGTGAGGCGGTCTATCTGGATGGCGCGGAACTGCAGCGCCAGATCCGCGAGGGCGCGACGGGAGATCCGGCCACGCCGTTGGTCTGATTCGACTGCCCGCGCGGGGCGGCTTCAAATCCAACCGGGCGGAACTGGCCGGGGTGGCCTGAGCGGCATTGACAATGCGTATGAATTCTCAGGATTTATTTGGCAAAGTAGCCTGAGTACGGTATTCCGCGGGCAGTTGTATTATTAATTATGAAATAATCATTAGCGCAACTAGGAGGATAACGTCATGCACCATGAGCTTCTGCAGCGGATTCCGAGCAGGCTGGTTTCGACGTTCGCACGTACTTTTGGCGCACGCGTGCGGTGCGGTAGCGCAAGGGTGCTGTGCGGCGGCGCACTGGCGCTGTGCATCGTCTCCGCTGCGATGGCGCAGGATGCGTTTCCGTCGAAACCGGTGCGACTGTTCATATTCGGCGCGGCCGGCGGACCACTCGACATCCTCGCCCGCGCCTTCGCGGACAAGCTGGTGCCGAAATGGGGTCAGCCGATCATCATCGATGCCAAGCCGGGCGCGGGCGGCATCATCGTCGCCGACTACGTGGCGAAGCAGCCCGGAGACGGCTACACCCTGCTCATGACCCTGCCGCTCACTCACGTGAACAATCCTATCCTCTTCGTCAAACTGCCCTACGACCCGGTGCGCGACTTCGAGCCGGTGACGCAACTGGGCACAGGCGGGCCGGTGCTGATCGCCCCGGCGAACGTGCCCTACAACACGCTGAAGGAATTCATCGTCTGGGCGAAGGCGAGGCCGCGCGTCACCTACGGTTCCTGGGGCATCGGTTCGGGCGCCCATTTGTTCGGCGAAACGCTGAAGCGCAACGCCGGCCTGCCCCTGGATCACGTGCCCTACAAGAACGAGGCGCCGATGCACCTTGACATGCTGGGCGGCCAGCTCGACATGGGCTGGGCCAATCCCGGCACGGCGCGCCGGCTCGTAGCCGGGAGCAAGATCAAGATCCTCGCGATCGCCGGGGTGAGCCGGATCGGCGTGCTGCCGGATGTGCCCACCTTTGCCGACGCGGGGCTGAAGGGCTTCGACCTCGATGCCTGGGTCGGCATTTATGCATCCAAGGGCACGCCCAAGGCGATCGTCGAGAAGATTTCCGCGGATTTTCGCGAGACCATGAAAGCACCCGACCTGCGCACCCGCATGCTCGACATGGGCTTCGAGCCGCTGGGCAACACTCCGGAGGAGTTCGCCGCGAACTACGCCAGGGATTTTCCGAAGTGGGTGGAGGTGATACGGTCGGCGGGGGTGACTGCGCAGTAGTGTCGCAGTCACTCGAACGCCTTCGTAGCGAACCCGTTGTCCTTCGACAGGCTCAGGACGAACGAAACGCGAGACAGGCTCGGGACGATTGGACAGATGACAAGCGCCGGATGAACGGAATGGACTTGTCACTATCGTGAATCCGTTCGGGCTGAGCCTGTCGAAGCCCAGGCGTACTTCGACAGACTCGGGACGCATGGAACGGATGAGAAGCTGGGGACGCACGGAATGCACTTGCCGAACATCAGGGAAAACTCAACAGGAGCAGGCATGGATACAGGAAGCGCCAGCGACGCAGGAACCGTCCATGACGAAGGAACCGCATACGGCCGCAAACCCGCCAGTCACAACGCGCGGTTGACCGAGGTCGGGCCGGGCACGCCCATGGGCGAATTGATGCGGCGCTACTGGCATCCGGTGGGTCTGGTCGCCGACGCGAGCGGGACGCCGAAACAGGTTCGGGTGCTGGGCGAAGACCTGATCCTGTTCCGCGACACGGCGGGACGCGCGGGCCTGCTGCACCAGGCTTGCGCGCACCGCGGCTCGTCGCTGTATTACGGCAAAGTGGAAGAGCGCGGCATCCGCTGCTGCTACCACGGCTGGTTGTTCGACGTGCAGGGGCGCTGTGTGGAGCAGCCGTGCGAACCCGACGGCGGCAAGGCGCGCGACCAGGTGCGCCAGCCCTGGTATCCGGTGAAAGAGCAGTACGGGCTGATCTGGGCCTACATGGGCCCGCCGAAGAAGAAACCGGTGTTGCCGCGCTACGAAGCGCTGGAAATCCTGGGCGAGGGTGAATTCGTCGAGGCGGACGGCAACAGCATCGGCGGCGGCGGACCGAAGATCATTCCCTGCAACTGGCTGCAGCACTACGAAAATCTCGTCGATCCGTTTCACGTGGTGGTGCTGCACGGCTCGTTCAGCGGCACGCAGTTTGTCGCGCAGATGGGCCTGATGCCGCAGGTGTCGTGGAAATATTCGGAGCATGGCGTCAAGGTGCTGTCGACCCGGACGCTGCCGGAGGGCAAGGTGTTCAGGCGCGTTTCGGAAGCGGTGCTGCCGACCTTGCGCGTCATTCCCAATCCGCGTGTGGCGCAGTACGCGCGCGTGGAATCGATCGGCTGGGTGCTGCCCATCGACGATACGAATTTTCGCATCTACACCGCGGGCCGGGTCAAGAGCCCGGGCGAACTGGTGCGGCAGCGCTCGCGTCTGAACGGGAAGTTGTGGGAGGACCTCACCCCCGAAGAGCACCAGCAATTTCCCGGCGACTACGAAGCCCAGGTCAGCCAGGGCGCGATCGCCGATCACGCAGCGGAGAATCTCGCGCTGTCCGACCAGGGTGTGGCGATGCTGCGGCGGATGCTGGAACGGCAGCTCGATGCCATCGCGGCGGGCGGGGATCCGGCGGGAGTGAGCTTCGATCCGGACGCGGCGCCGGTGCGGTTCGAGGCGGGGAATTATATTGAAGCGCAGGAGGGCGTTTCCGCGTGAGCGGAACCGTGGCAGTCGTGGTCCCGCCGTTCATCCTTCGACAAGCTCAGGACGAACGGACCGTGCTCGGCATCCCACCGTTCATCCTTCGACAAGCTCAGGACAATCGGACCGTGCTCGGCACCCCACCGTTAGCCCTGAGCCACTCGAAGGGCCGGGATCGGAATTTCATTCGTCGACAAACTAAGGACAATCGGAACACGCATCGCGCACCACCGTTCGCCCTGAGCCTGTCGAAGGGCTCCCTACTCCGGGGCGGTTGATGGCCTTCTGGGTCTACATCGTTCGCTGCGCTGATGGTAGTTATTACACGGGCCACACCGACAATCTCGAGAAACGTATCCAGGAACATCATGTCGGCGCGATACGCAGTTGCTACACTTTTGAACGCCGTCCCCTGCAACTTGTTCATACGCAGGATTTCCCAACCCGGGAAGAAGCGCTCGCGTCTGAGCAACAGATCAAAGGCTGGAGCCGGAAAAAGAAGGAAGCCATGCTGCGCGGCGACTGGGCGGAGGTATCACGCTTGGCACGCTCCTCTTCCGCCACCGTTCACCCTGAGCCTGTCGACGGGCAACGCCTCGCCGTTCATCCTTCGACAAGCTCAGGACGAACGGATCACGCATCGCACATGTCCGTTCACCCTGAGCCTGTCGAAGGGCAAGACCTCACCGTTCATCCTTCGACAAGCTCAGGACGAACGGATCATGCATCGCACGCGCCCGTTCACCCTGAGCCTGTCGAAGGGCAAGACCTCACCGTTCATCCTTCGACAAGCTCAGGACGAACGGATCACGCATCGCACGCGCCCGTTCACCCTGATCCTGTCGACGGGCAACGCCTCGCCGTTCATCCTTCGACAAGCTCAGGACGAACGGATCACGCATCGCACATGTCCGTTCACCCTGAGCCTGTCGACGGGCAACGCCTCGCCGTTCATCCTTCGACAAGCTCAGGACGAACGGACCGTGCTCGGCACCCCACCGTTCGCCCTGAGCCTGTCGAAGGGCCGAAATCCGGAGTTCGTCCTTCAGGCAACGTTCTTCCTCCAACCGGGGATTGTCCCGAAGGAAAGCAGGGACGCGAGCGAAACGGGTAATTTTCACGAAAGCATAGAAAGGCGACGCGCATGACAGCAACGACAATAGCCGCGACAACCGCTGTGCCCGAAGGCTACACCCTGCTGAAACTGCCGCGCAGCGGTTATGGCATCCTGTGGTCCGAGCGCTTCTACGGCAACAGGGCGGACGGCAAGCTGGTGATCGGCATGCGGGTGCAGCCCGATGACATGAATTCGGCAGGCGGCTGCCATGGCGCGGTCGTGCTCGCGTTCTGCGACACGCTGATGTCCCTGGGCACCAACATCCAGGCGGGGCTGCTGTCCTACATGACCACGGTCAACCTGACCTGCGATTTCATCAGCCCGGCGCCGCTGGGTTCCTGGATGGAGGGGCGGCTGGAGGTGTTGCGCGCGACCAGAAGCCTTGCATTCAGCCAGGGCACGCTGATGGCCGAAGGCAAACTCATCGCCCGCATGAACGCCATCCTGAAGCTGCAGAAGGAACCCAACCCGGGGCTCACGCCGGACAGTTTCTTCACCTGATTTTTTGTCGGGGCTCGATTGGTCGGCCCATTTGCACTGCGCGCAACGCAGGCGCTGCGCGCAATGCAGCGGATGCAACGCGCAATGCACGGGTCGCGAG
Organism: Betaproteobacteria bacterium; assembly: GCA_009693435.1. Next base: position 10,803 of record SHXF01000091.1, read on the forward strand.
GCGTACCGATCGTGCATGTATCGCAGCGCCCGATGCGTCGCACAGTGCAGGGATCGTGCGCATCGGCTAAATTACGTCCTGCTGCCTGGATTCTCTGATCTCCATCCCGGCTTGCCGCGCGCCGACAAGGGGCGCGCCGACAAACGGAACCAACGCGAGGAATGTGACCCATGAAATTCGGATTGTTCTACCTGCCCACCTACCTGCCCAACCACCGCGATGCGAACACGCACTATCACAACATCATGGAACAGGTGGAATTCGCCGACAAGAACGGCATCGACTACGTCTGGATAGTCGAGCACCATTTTGTCCGCCACGGCGGGCTGTGTTCGCAGAATTTCTCCCTGCTCAGTTACATCGCCGGCAGGACTTCGCGGATTCGCCTCGGCACCGGCGCAACCGTGCTGGCCCTGAACGACCCGGTGCGCGTCGCCGAGGCGGGCGGGATACTCGACCAGCTTTCCAACGGGCGCTTCGACTGGGGCGTGGGCCGCGGTTTCCTGCGCGACGAGTTCGATGCCTTCGGCGTCGAAATGAAGGACAGCCGGGCGCGCATGGAAGAGGGCATCGACATGGTGAAGCGGGCGTGGGCCGAGCAGCCGCTCAACTACGAGGGCAAGTACCGCAGCCTCAAGGGCCTCAACGTGCTGCCTTCACCGCTGCAGCGTCCCCATCCGCCGATCTGGATCGCCTGTTTTCTCACCAAGGAAAGCTTCGAGTGGACGGCGAAGGAAGGGCACAACCTGCTCTACGTGGCCTACCACGTGAACCCGCCGCTGGCGAAGGAGCGGGTCGGCTGGTACCTGGACGCGCTGAAGGCGAACGGGCGCGACCCGAAGAAGCACGAGGTCTGCACCGTCTATCACATGCATTGCAACGACAGCGACGCGAAGGTGCGCGCCATCGTCGAGAAGCCGATGGCCGAATACTCGGAAGCCGGCGCCGAAGCCTCGAAGCGTCCGCCGGACCCCGAAGCCTACAAGGGCTATACGGCGCGCGAGGATTACCACAACCAGAACAGCTTCGAGATGTACTTCCCGGACCGCGTGCTGATGGGCGACCCCAAGCGCATCATCGACCGCATCCAGGTGATGAAGGAATCGGGCATCACGCAGGTGGGCATGCTGCCCGACTTCGGTTCGATCCCGCACGAAGAGGTGATGCGCTCGCTGAAGCTGTTCGTCGACAAGGTGCTGCCGCACGTCGGTTGAATCACGGCGGCTGATTCGGCGTGCGCCCGGCCGCCCGTGTTTCGGGCACGGGCGCCGAAGCATCTTGCGCGGGGCGGCCCTTGCCCCGCGTTCTTTTTGATCCGTGTTTCCCGTCGCGCGCGGGCGCAACGGGAGTCCGCTCAGGCGTCAGCCTGTTCCGGGCGGTTCACTTCGCGGCCGGACGGGCGCCGCGCGCATCCAGGCTCATCGCACCCGGGCCGAATACGGCCATGTAGGCAAAGCCGGCGAGGATGCTCATGTTCTTGAAGAAGTGGTTTAGCTGATTGCCGTACAGCGCCGCCTCGAAGGTCCAGTACTGGTGGAATATGAAGGTCGCGACCAGCGTGAACAGCAGCAGCGCCCAGGCGGCGATGCGGAATTTCCAGCCGAAGATGATCATCAGCCCCCCGCCGATTTCCAGGAGGATGGTGAGCGGCAGAAACACTTCGGCGATCGGCATGCCGCCGGTCTTGGTCATGTAGCCGACGTAAAAGGTGTACGCCAGGATTTTCCTCACGCCGGCCAGGATGTAAAAACTGCCGACCAGCAGGCGCGATACCAGCAATACCCAGGACTTCGTGTTTTCGTTCATGGCCTATCCTCCGTTGGCATAACCGATTGAGTGGAAACTTTTCCGGCAGCCGGACGCGCCCCGATTTCGGGTTATGCGACCGGCATGCCGCGCGGCAAGTCTACACGGCTGACGGGTGATTGTCTGCGGCGGCCACCCGGCCGCATGGAATGGCGGCCTCCTCGGGTCAGGCCGGCGGACATCTGCATCCCACAGTCAACGGAACCGGCTGTGCGCACGTTGTTCGATCGTGATTCCGCACACGATGGAAGGCCGCGCCGCACATGCCCAGTCCGCTTCGACGATCCATTCCGGGTCATGCGCTGCACGTGATCCGACGGGGTCGGGGCCGCGCGCTGTGCTTTTTCGACGATAACGATCGCCTCGCCTGGTTGGGCTGGCTCGCAGCCGATGCCGCGAGCGCCGGCTGCGCGGTGCATGCCTACGTGCTCATGGCCAATCATGTGCACCTGCTGCTCACGCCCGCGCGTCCGGGCGCGGTCGAGAAGCTGATGGAGAGTCTGGCCGCGCGGCATCTTCGCTACGTGGTGGATGTCCATGATCGCCACGATCCTGTCTGGGAGGCACGCTACGACTCCTGGCCGGTGCACCGCCGGCCGTACCTGCTCGCCTGCATGCGCTATATCGAAACCAATCCGGTGCGCGCCGCGCTGGTCCGCCGGCCGGAGGACTACCGCTGGTCGAGTTTCCGCGCCAACGCATGGGGGCAGCCCGATCCGGCGGTGCGCGAACAGACGTTCCTGCGTCCGCACGCGTTCTACTACGCGCTGGGACGCACGCCGGAACAGCGCCGGTCGGCGTATCTCGATTCCTTCGAGCGTCCGGTTCAACCCAGGGTGCACCGGATTATTTCGCCAGCGAACGACGATCAGCAGTCGCTGCGCGCCCGCCGGCTGCCGCTTCCCTGAGGTGCCCTATCAGGAATGTGTAGCCTTCGCCGTGCGCACGACGGCGCGCAATCGTGCGCACGGCGCACGCTACGTTGCAGCGGCGAACCGACGATTCAGGACACGGGTTCAGCGCTGCGTTCAGTGGCACACTCAGCGCGACAGATACGAAAGATCCGCCAGTTTCCGGCGCGGCGCGCCCGGTTTCAGGTCGCCGATCTCGCTCAGCGTCTTCACCGTGGTCTGGATGATGGCGTCGGATATCTGCAGCTTGCGGCTGAAGACCTGCGAATCGCGGATGAAATAATCGTAGGTGCGCACCGCGAGCAGGCGGTCCTGCTTGGTGTTCTTCGCCAGCAGGTCGAACGCTTCCTCGCGGTTGGCCGGGTTGTAGAGCCAGTCGGTCGCCTCTGGGAGTGCGCGCAGGTAGGTGCGCGCCGTGTCGGGATTTTCCTGCAGCCACTTCGGCCGCGACAGCAGCATCAGGAATCCATAGTCCTTGCCGTAGGCGCCCAGGTCGAGCAGTTTGGTGTAGCCCTGGTCGGCGGCGCGGAAATCGAACGGCCCGCCGATGGCGGCGGCCTGGGCGCGATCAATCCGTCGATGAGGAGAAGCGGCGTGGTCTTGCCGCAACCCGAGGCGGCACCACGCCCACCAGCGCGCGCGCCACCCCCAGGCGCAGTCCGGCGATGATGAAGGGCAGCGCCGCCGGCAGCCGCACCTTCCAGTAGATCTGCGCCGGTGACGCGTCCAGGGAGCGCGCCACATCGAGCAGGTTGCGGTCTGTCCTGTGAAACGGATCGATCCAAGGAAGACGCCTCCTGCGGGGAAGTTGTCCGGCGAGGGGCAGGGTGTCGATCGGGGTTGCGGCGACATCGAAGTGACGTCGCGCGCCGCGCGCGGGGCTGATCGAAAGTCATGGAATATTCTTGAAGAATTATCGGGAGTAGCCCAATAACGGCGGACTGCCATGGGCAATTGTCATAAAAAAATAATATAACTACGCTGGGATAAGCGCATTGTGATGAACCATGCCGCTTGCAGGAAGTTGCTTAATTCGGCTAATGGCGCAGCGATCATCGAGCGCTGCCTGTTTATTGGCGTTGCGGATCACGTTAAACTACAAACTGGTTGACCAGTTCAGACGAGGCCCACATGAAGAGCGTCGGCGCATTCCAGGCCAAGACCCAGTTGTCGCAACTCCTCGACCAGGTCGAGAAGGGCGAGGCCATCACGATCACCCGTCATGGCCGGCCCGTGGCGGTGCTCGCGCCCATTGCGCCCGCGCGGCCCGCGAAAACAGGGGAACAATGGCTCGCCGAAGTGAAGCGGCTGCGCAAAGGAATCACACTGGATGGTACCGTTACGATCAGGCAGCTGATCGACGAAGGCCGCAGGTATTGAAGCCGCGGCGAACCGACCGGCTGCGCGAGCCGGCGTCGGTATATCTGCCCGACGCATTCGTCATCGACTGCTCGATATGCGTTCCCTGGTATCTCAGAGACGAGGCCAGCGATTTTTGCGGTCGATTGGGAATTGCGGTGCATCGTTCGGAGGCGTGGGTACGGTCCCTGTGGCGTGCCGAACTGGTCAGCGCAGTGGTCAATGCCGAGCGCCGCAAACGCATCACCGGCGAACAGCGCCGTGACGTGCTGAAGAATGCCAATAGCCTGCCGCTGCGAACCGACCATGAAATGCCGTCGGTCGCCGAACTGAACGAACTTTCCGGCCGCCATGCCCTCACGCCCTACGACGCCGTCTACTTTGAACTCGCCCACCGCCGCAAGCTGCCGCTGGCGACGCTCGACGCGGCACTCGTCAAGGCCGCGCGCGCGGCTAAGCTCCCACTCATTACGGACCTCTCGGTGTTTCCGGAACAATAAGGCGACGACCCGAACGGCGATCATTGGGCGATTCACGTCTTGCATTTTGCTTTCTGCACAAAAAGCACTACGGATCCCAAGCGCGCAATCGCCGAAGATTTGGCGCGCAGTTCCGCAGACGAGCGGCACTGTTGTTTTGGAGTCGCTGGAGGAGGGTCCAGGACCGTACGCGTCGCCGTTCCTTGCCCAGATCACCAGCGCGGATGGCGCTTGCCCAAGAGCGGCACGAAGCGCTAAATCCAGTCGACGTAGGTATCTTCCGTCCGAATCGAGTAATGCTTGACGCGGATTCGGGCGCGTACCTGGTCGAGCAATTTGGGCGCGGGCTGGATGGAGGCAGCGGGAGAAAAATCCACCGGACGCATGGTGCAGTTGTCCGGAGATTTAGGGGGTACTGTGTATTCATACAGTCAATCACTTCAGACACTTATGCAATGCTCGGCCGATTTGGGCACCGCGGAGGTGCTTTTTCCGGGATACTTCGGGTGTCGAATTTAAGTTAGACCTTTGCGGAGAACTCAATGCGAATGCTCTTACTTGCCATTCTGCTGGCCCTACCGCTCTCGGCTATATCGCAGCTAAGAGCAACTTCCGAAAACAAAGACGAGGTGTACGACTTTAAGTTCGACAAATCTGTCGCGAAGGAACGGGCGTTCAAGCTGTTTAATAAAAGTTCTAATATTCTCGACTTCAATATTGCGCAGCCACTTTTCAGCTCAATCAGGGGCCAGAACTGCAAGGGTAAGCCCGCACGCTATGTCATCGTATTCGTGACTTCGCTTACAACCCCAAATTTTGCTCAGTTCGTATTCTTCGACGTGTCAAATCCAAATAAGTGGTCGGCACTGACAAATGGCACAGATAGTCGTGCGTTACCTTTGCTCATTGCGGAACTCCGTGAGCCAGACTTTAAGTCGAACATACTTTGTGGTGGTGGTTAACTGTCGGCCTAACTTTAAATGCAACAGACGGGCGAAAGCGGGCTTGAGCTTCTTAGCAACCACGGCGCGCGCCCGCCGTTGATTATCACGTTAGCGGCATATGTTCCCTGAACGATTCTTAGTCTTTTTGCGTTTCGTTAAGTCTAGTACGGCATTTGGACTGGCTGTTTTACTCGGCATTGGCTTATGGGTGGCCTTCCCGCCAACTTTGGAGATCGATCTATCCGGTGGGCGTAAGCCACCGTACCGTTTCTTTGTATTGGTCGTTTCTCCGTCGTACAAGGACGGAATTGTTTTGGGAAGGTATGAGGAGCTGCCAGAAATACGCATCAAGGAATACACGTTTCTCCTGCCAAATGACAGTGGGTCTTTCAGAATCCCCAGCTCGACCGATGTTTCATACAAAGTCGATCGCCTCGCGCCTGATCGCCAGAATGTTGAAGTCTCGTACGCAAACGAGGAGGGTCTGAAGGTAGTCACTCGATACGAGGCGCGGGATCGTGCGATTACCCCACTTATCTACAGGGAAAAGTATTGGCTGATGGGCCTTCGGTATGTAGGTATTGCGCTAGCCTGGATTTCCACGGACAGTAATTCCCCTAAGGATTTCCTGAATTGGGGGTTAAATCGGAGTGGCACGTCAGGCGAGCATTCGAAGGCTTAAGCCGTTCCACCATGGTACCTTCACCGGGGAGTCGAGCATGCCCGAGTCGAT
>SHXF01000092.1 GCA_009693435.1 Betaproteobacteria bacterium
GTTCTTCGCCTCGCCACCGTACTTCTTCGACAACACGTGCGTCATCGCCGCCGTCAGCGTCGTCTTCCCGTGATCAACGTGCCCTATCGTCCCCACGTTCACGTGCGGCTTCTTGCGCTCAAATTTGGCCTTTGCCATGGTATCCCCTGCCTTTGCTCGAATATGCCGATAAAACGATTACAAACTCTTACTTGTACTTGTTCAACGGATGATTGGTGCCGTTGGCGCGGATTGAACGCGCGACCTCTCCCTTACCAAGGGAGTGCTCTACCACTGAGCTACAACGGCGAATCCGTCGCACTTCCAATCCTGCGTTGCTCCCCGTACGCGCCAAGTCCCGTGGGTACCGCGGTCCTCTTGATTCAAGCCTCTCTGCATCAGTTGCCGCAACGCCGCTTCAGCTGGGCTGGAGCGGGTGAAGGGAATCGAACCCTCGTCATAAGCTTGGAAGGCTTCTGCTCTACCATTGAGCTACACCCGCCGCAAACACCGAAGCCCAGCACCGAAGCCCAGCACCGCCACCGCGACGGCATTTAATTCTGGTGGAGGGGGAAGGATTCGAACCTTCGAAGGCAAGAGCCGTCAGATTTACAGTCTGATCCCTTTAACCGCTCGGGAACCCCTCCGAACGAAACCGCTGATTATGTGCAGTTTTCAGTGCCATGTCAATGCAAGCGCGGGAATAAAGCTTACTTCGGCAATTTCCAGTCGCCGCAACGTGTAAGCGAGCAGTTGCTCACTTCTGATGATTAATTGACCGTCCGGTCGGCTTTTTGTTAAATTGACGCGCTGGAAGCGATCATCCCAAATTTTCGAGGCAACGATGCACACACAATCTACCAATGGCCTCGCCTCCAGAAGCGACGCCCTGCCCGCGGACGCCGACTTGGCCTCCGCCGCGCGCTTTCAAACGCGTATCGATGCCGATGAGAAAATCGAACCCATGGACTGGATGCCCGAGGCATATCGGAAAACGCTGTTGCGCCAGATCTCGCAGCACGCACATTCGGAGGTCATCGGCATGTTGCCGGAAGGCAACTGGATCACCCGCGCACCAACCCTGAAGCGAAAGGCTATCCTGCTGGCGAAGGTCCAGGACGAAGCAGGGCACGGACTCTACCTTTATTCTGCTGCTGAAACGCTGGGAACCTCGCGCGACGACCTGATGGCGGCGCTGCACTGCGGCAAGGCCAAGTATTCAAGCATATTCAACTACCCGACACTCAGCTGGGCGGACATCGGCGCCATAGGCTGGCTGGTGGACGGTGCTGCCATCATGAATCAGATTCCGCTGTGCCGCTGCTCCTACGGGCCGTACGCGCGGGCAATGATCCGGATCTGCAAGGAAGAATCGTTTCATCAGCGCCAGGGCTACGACATCATGCTGGCGCTGGCGCGTGGCACGCCAGAGCAGCAGGCGATGGCGCAGGATGCGCTCAATCGCTGGTGGTGGCCCGTGCTCATGATGTTCGGCCCCAGCGACAGCGATTCCCCGAATTCGGCCATCAGCACCCGCTGGGGAATCAAGCGGATTTCCAATGACGAGTTGCGCCAGCGATTTGTCGACGCGACCGTGCCGCAATGCGAACTGCTCCGCCTGACCATACCCGATAAGAAACTGGCCTGGAATACAACACGCGGCCACTATGATTTCGGCGAAATCGACTGGGAAGAGTTCCGCAGCGTGGTCAACGGCCAGGGCCCCTGCAACCGCGAGCGGCTCGCCACGCGGGTGCGCGCCTGGGAGGAGGGGCGTTGGGTGCGCGAGGCGGCCAGCGAATACGCGCACAAGACTGCCAAGCAGAAATTGCGGGGGCAACACCCATGAGCACGCGTGAATGGCCGTTGTTCGAGGTGTTCATACGCAGCAAACAGGGCCTGGACCACAAACACGTCGGAAGCCTGCATGCTGCAGACGCAAAAATGGCCGTACGCGCCGCGCGCGACGTTTATACGCGGCGTCAGGAAGGCGTGTCGATCTGGGTGGTGCCTTCAAACGCCATCACCGCAAGCGATCCGGACGAAAAAGCCGAATTGTTCGATCCCATGAAAGACAAGATCTACCGCCATCCGACTTTCTACCAACTCCCGGATGAAGTGGATCACATATAGGTCGAGGACAACTCGCCCTTCCTCCCCACGCATACCACGTCATGATCATGACTACCGAGAGCGGCGGTGCCGTGCCCATTCACGACGCGCACATCCAATACGTCCTGCGCCTGGGTGACAGTGCGCTGGTTCTCGGCCAGCGGCTCAGCGAGTGGTGCGGCCACGGCCCGGCGCTGGAGGAGGACATCGCGCTGGCCAATATCGCGCTCGATTACATCGGACAGGCGCGGCTGCTGCTCACTCATGGCGCACGCCTGCTGGGCGGCGACGGCGATGAAGACACGCTGGCCTTTCTGCGCGATGCGGGAGCATTCCGCAATTTCACCATGCTGGAACTGCCGAACGGCGAGCCCGTATCGCAGGGCGCGGAAGCCCGGGACTACGGCTTCACCATCACCAGAATCCTGCTGTTCAGCGCGTGGCAATGCGAGCTGTGGCCCGCACTCGCCTCGTCGCGCGACCGGGAACTGGCGGCGATTGCCGAAAAATCGATAAAGGAATCGCGCTATCACCTGCATCACAGCGCCGACTGGGTGGTACGTCTGGGGGCCGGTACCGTCGAGTCGCACGAGCGCATGAAGCACGCACTTTCCCTTCTATGGCCCTACACCGGCGAGTTGTTCAGCGGCGATGCGGTCGAGGCCGAATCGGTGCGGGCCGGGATCGGCGCCGAGAGCGCGTTATTCAGGCCGGGCTGGTTGAAAGTGGTCGCGGAAGTACTCGACGATGCGACCCTGTCGCAACCCGCGGATGGAACCTATGCGAGCACCGGCAAACTCGGTGTTCACAGCGAGCATCTGGGCCACTTGTTGGCGGAGATGCAGTATCTGCAGCGCGCCTATCCGGGGTCGCAATGGTGAGCAACGATTCCGCCACGACAGACCCGGCATCGCATCTCGTGTCGCGCCATTGTGTGCCCGACGCGGCGCTGTATATCGAGCGCGCCGCTTGCCGGGAACCGGGTGATTACGCCGAGTGATTACGTCAGGCTGCTGTGAACGCGCGTGAAACTTCCTCCCGCGGTCGCGACGCCGCGCCGCCGACAACAAACTCTCCATGACACCGCGATTCCATCGCCTCGCAGTCGCCCAGGTGCGGCGTGAAACCCCCGACGCTGTTTCGGTGGCATTTGCCGTGCCCCCCGCGCTTAAAGCGGATTTTCGCTTCCGCCAGGGTCAGTTTCTGACGTTGCGCGCGGAACTGGACGGCCAGGAGGTGCGGCGCGCGTATTCCATCTGTTGCAGCGTGCAGGATTACGAGCGGGATGGAGAACTGCGCGTTGCGATAAAGCGTGTCGATGGCGGACGCTTCTCGACCTTCGCCAACGATGCCCTCCAATCCGGCCGGATCCTGGAGGTGATGACCCCGGACGGGCGTTTTTTCTCGGATCTGGACGCAGATAAACACAAGCACTACGTCGCGTTCGCCGCCGGCAGCGGCATCACGCCGGTGCTCTCCATCATCAAGACCACTCTGGCCGCAGAGCCCGCAAGCCGTTTTGCGCTGCTCTACGGAAATCGCACGCTCGCTTCGGTGCTGTTCTGTGAAGAACTGGAAGACCTCAAGGATCGCTACCTCGGTCGCTTCACGCTCTACCACGTGCTGTCGCGGGACGCGCAGGAAGTGGAACTGTTCAACGGCCGCCTTGATCGCGAAAAATGCGCCATCTTCCTTGAAACGCTGCTGCACCCGGCGAGCATAGATGAGGCATTCATCTGCGGTCCTGCGTCGATGATAGAGGAAGCGGACTCGGCCCTGCGGGCGTCCGGCGTGCCGGCTGCGCGCATACACGTCGAGCGCTTCGGCCTCCCCGGCGAAGCGCCACGAGCGGCGCGTGCCCTGCCGGCAATACCCGCCGGTGCAATGGCAGACGTGACGGTTATTGCAGACGGAAAAACGCGGCGCATCCGGGTGCCGTACGATGGCGATGCCCTGCTCGATGCGGCGCTCCACGCGGGCATGGACGTCCCGTACGCCTGCAAGAGCGGGGTGTGCTGCACCTGCCGCGCCCGAGTCCTCGAAGGCGAACTGAAAATGGACAGGAACTACACCCTGGAGCGAGGCGAAATGGATCGCGGCTTTGTCCTGACCTGCCAATCCCATCCGGTCAGTGAACGGGTCGTCGTGAGTTATGACGAGCGCTGACGCCACACCGGGCACGGACTCGCCACTTTTCGAATCGGCGATGACGCTCGTGTCTTTCTGACACAGGCCGCGAGCGCGCATGGCACGGACCCGGGCAGCCGATTACGAACAGCAACGGGATGCCATACTCGAGCGGGCAGCGCGCGCCTTCGCTGAAAACGGATTCCCATCGAGTTCCATCGCTGCAATCGCAGCGGCCTGCGGGACTTCCAAGGCGCGGCTCTATCACTACTATCCAAGCAAGGACGCGATACTGTTCGACCTGCTGGACAGGTACACGCGACGGCTGATCTTGATAACCGATGGCGTCCGCGCGCTTGCCCGCAACGGTCTGCCGCCGCGTGAAGAAATGCGGGAACTCATTCGCGCCTTCCTGGCCGAGTACCAGACCTCGCGCTTTCGCCACGCCGCCTTGCTCAACGACGTGAAATTTCTCGCCCCACCCCAGCGCCTGAGGATCATCGAACAGCAGCGGACAGTTGTATCCGTTTTTGCGTTCACACTGGAGCGGGCGTTTCCCGAGCAGGTCGCCAATGCAAACGCGAAGCCCGTGGCAATGATGCTGCTGGGCATGATCAACTGGACGTTTACCTGGATGAAGCCCGATGGCCCGATGTCGTATGCCGAATTTGCCGAGCAGGTCATCGCGGTGTGCTTCGGCGGAATCGCCGGCCTGCCGGCTGTCGCTGGCGCGACCGCCATGAACCCCGTCCTGAAATATTCCGACAATGGCGTTTCAGACAGCGAGTCCGGAAAAAACGGAAGCGCGCACAACGGTACCGGCTGAAGAGCGGCGGCGTGGCGGTCCGCGATGACGAACGCCCGGTGCCGCACAAACCAGCAAGGCGAAGGCGCGCCGGTCTTGCTAAGATTGGGACGCTACCCCTATTCAGGCGGAACCCTCCCATGACCAAGCCATTCGCATCGCGCGGCGACATGACCGCGAAAACCATCACTTTTTCGAGGCTCTCGGAAAACGCCTGGGCATTTACCGCCGAAGGCGACCCCAACTCAGGGGTCGTGATCGGCGATGACAGCGTGATGGTCATCGATGCGCAGGCGACGCCGATCATGGCGCAGCAGGTCATCAAGCGCATTCGCGACGTGACCGACAAGCCGATCAAGTACGTCGTGCTGTCCCACTATCACGCCGTCCGGGTGCTGGGCGCATCGGGCTACAACGCCGATTCGGTCATCGCCAGCCGCGCGACTTATGACCTCATAGTCGAACGCGGCGAGCAGGACTGGAAATCGGAGTACGAACGCTTTCCCCGCCTCTTTCAGAACGCCGATTCGGTTCCGGGCCTGACCTGGCCCGACATCGTCTTCGAAAATGAAATCACTGTCTGGATGGGCAAACTGGAGGTGCGCATCATCCACGCCGGCCGCGGCCACACCCAGGGTGATTCCATCGTCTGGTTGCCCTCGCAGAAGGTGCTGTTCTCCGGAGACCTGGTGGAATACAACGCGGGTGTCTATGCAGGCGATGCCCACTTCGGGGAATGGCCGGAAACGCTGGAAAAGCTGCGCGCCCTCAAACCCGAGAAACTGGTTCCGGGGCGCGGCCCGGCGCTGACCAGCGCGGCCGAATGTGAAACAGCCATCCGCTTTACCCAGACATTTGTACGCGAGTTATACGCCTGCGCCAGAGAAGGCGTGAGAGCGAAGAAATCGCTGAAAGACGTGTATCGCGATGCGCGCGCCAGCCTCGACCCCGCGTATGCGCAGTTCCCCATCTACGAGCACTGCATGCCGTTCGACGTAAGCCGCGCGTACGACGAGGCGAGCGGGATTGCGCATCCGCGCATATGGACGGCGCAGCGCGACATTGAATTATGGAAGTCGCTGGAAATCTGAGTTTCGCCCACGAGACGGGAACCCGATGGATGTAGCCCTGCGGTTGCACGAAGCGGCGGCGCACTTCACGGCACTGCGCTTCGCCGATGCCGAGCAGTCGTATCGCCGCGCCCTCGAAGCCGAACCAGGCAACGTACTCGCTCTCAACGGGCTCGGCGTCACATTGCAGGAACTCGGCTCGCTCGACCAGGCGGAGATCTTGCTGACCGAAGCCCTGCACCGGTCTCCGGACTTCAAGGAAGCGCATTTCAACCTCGGCCACGTGCACCTCGAGGCCGGACATCCGGAGAGCGCTCTTGCCTGCATCGAAGAAGTGTTGCGCCGGGATCCCGCCGACGCCGATGCCCTTGCCCTGTTCGGCATCGCGCTGGAGCGCCTCGGGCGCTTCGGCGACGCGGAGGAATACCTTGCCGAAGCCGCGCAATTCTCCCCCGTCTACGGGGTGGCGCGCATGCTGCGCTTCTCATCGGCGTTCCTGAAGAAAATCGATGCTGCCGGGCCGCCGGCGATACCGCCTGCAACCATCCTGCGATCGAACGGCGGACCCGGCGCCTTCGACGCGGTGACGCTGGTGACCAGCGATCCGGTCTATTTGCGCAAGTACGGCCCGGCATTTGCCGGTTCGTTTGCGCATGTCGCGAGACCGGGTGACCTGCTGCACCTGCATGTGCTTGATGCAGACGCCGGCATTGGACCGGAAGCGCGTTTGCTGCTGCAAGAGGCTGGCGTTGCCCACTACTGCGTGACGGGCGAGCATGACCATCGATTCGCAATCGGATCGAGGGCCCGATCCGTGTGGTTCACCTGCGCCCGCTTTCTCCATCTCGCCGCATGGCTGCGGGCCTACGCCGTTCCGATCGTGGTGCTGGACATCGACGCGGCGCTGCAGGAATCGGTGGCACGCCTGATTGATTCCACAGCAGATTCGGATTTAGGCCTCACCCTGCGCAGACCCAAGCGAGCGCCCTGGCTGGACATCATCGCCAATACGCTGGTCGCGCGGCCCACCGAGCCGGCGCAAGCCTACCTGCGGCTGCTCGCCAATTATCTGAATCATTTTCTCGATGAAGGGGACCCGCAGTGGCACCTGGACCAATGCGCGCTGTATTGCACGCTGCGCATGCTGGAGGCGGAGGGACGCGCGCCCGGCGTACGGTGGATATCGGATGCCACCCACGCCACCGTGTACCACGTCGGGCACAGCCACGATGATCGAATGGCCGATCCCCGTTATGGGCGTTTCGCGCAAATCGCAAAGAACGGCGGCTGATGCCATTTTTGCCGCGCTTGTTTGCAGGAATGCGTGCCGGCGTCCGGCGCGAAACTCGTCCCGACGCGGCATCGACTCCGGGCGCACTGCCGGATCGGGGGCAGATCGGCTGGGTGGTTTCCGGTGAACACCCCGAAGCAACCAGCAGCTACCGATATACGGCCTACATACCAGCGCGCGAGTTGGGTGGACCCGTGCTTCGCTTCGAACAGGGGATGGATGCAGAGGCCCTGCTTGACCAGAACGCCTTGCGGGGTCTGGTCCTGGGCAAGGCCTTCGACGATTCTTTCGTCTCCCTGGCGAGAGCCGGCAAAGCACGCGGCATTCCGGTGCTCGCCGCCATGTGCGACTGGCATTTCGACAGCCCGGTCAATCGGAAACTGAGCCGCATCGCCGACCGCGTCGTGGTACAGACGGAGATGATGGCGGCCGGCGTGCGGCAGCATTTCTCGGTCGAGCCGGTCATCATCGAGGAGCCCTATGAAGGTCCGCGAGGAGAGCCACGCTTTGCGCCGGGCGAAACCATCCGCCTCCTGTGGTACGGGCACGATGCCAATCTCGACACGCTTGCAGCAGGGGTCATGCAGGTTGCGAACCTTGCCGGACTGAAGCTGGAAATCTCGGTCGTGACCAACCGTCCCCAGGACGTACCTCTGGCGCTAGCCCGCCTTGAAGGCAGCAAAGCGAACTTGCGGATCATATCCCACGCCTGGTCGCCCCAACGGCAGTGGCAGGAATTGGCGGCGTGCGACGCCGTCCTCCTGCCCAGCCTGCCCACGCGGGACAAACTGGTGAAGGGGCACGGACGCCTGGTTCAGGCGATTCACGCAGGACGCCTCGCCCTGGCCTATCCGTTGCCGCAGTATGAAGAACTGTCGCAATTCTGCTGGTGCGACGAACAGCTTGGCGAAGGCCTCGCCTGGGCGCTGTCGCATCCATCGGAGGCATTGCAGCGGATCATCGCCGGCCAGACCTGCATCGACACGAGGTTCGCGCCGAGCCGAATTGCGCGACGCTGGCTGGAGGAAATCGAACGCAACTCAGGCGCGCCTGGCGCCCGCACCCGATGAGGGCAGATATTTCCAGGTACCTGCCGCGCGTCACTGCCCACTGCCATCGACTGCTGCAAAGGAGCTGATCATGGCGCGCACACCGCTCGTCACACCGCTCGTTCTTGTCCCCGGATTGCTCTGCGACGCACTCCAGTGGCAGCCGCAGATCGCCGGCCTGTCCGACATCGCCGACTGCTGGGTGGCCGGGGTCGCATCATCGGACACGATGGCGGGAATTGCGGCTGACGTACTGGCGGCGTGCCCTTTTCCCGAATTTGCGCTGGCCGGGCTGTCCATGGGTGGCTACGTCGCGCTGGAAATCATGCGGCAGGCGCCGCTGCGCATTACGGCCCTCGCACTCCTGGACACGACAGCGCGCCCCGATACACAGGACCAGATCGCGCGCCGCCTCGCTTTCATCGAACTGGCCGAACGTGGCCGCTTTGCCGGCGTCAGCGACGCGCTGATTCCGTTTCTGATCCACCCTGACCGGGTGGCGGAACCGGCGCTGACCGGCATCATCAAGACCATGGCCCGCAATATCGGCAAGACCGCCTTCATCCGCCAGCAGCGAGCCATCATGAGCCGCATGGACAGCCGCCCGTTGCTGGCGCAGATTGCCTGCCCGGCGCTGGTGCTGTGCGGTCGCGAGGACAAGATCACGCCCCCTGACCGGCACGAGGAAATGGCAGCGGCAATGCCGCGCGCGGAACTCGTCATCGTCGCACACTGTGGGCACCTGTCGACCCTGGAGCGCAGCGACGCGGTCAATGCGCGAATGCGGCGCTTGCTGGAACCGCGCTAGCGCCGACCGGAGGCGAAACAGAAACGCCCTCAACCGCTGCGGGCGGTTTCTGTGGGGCGCCGGCAGGTAAAATGGCGCACCCCATCCCGCGCTTTCGACCGGTGCATTAAAACCTTCACGCCACGAGGAGACCCCGACAGATGAACGCACCCACCCATCTGCACGAAATCGCGCTGGACGACAAGTACACGCTGGACAGCGGACGTGCCTTCATGACCGGCACCCAGGCGCTGGTCCGCTTGCCGATGATGCAGCGCCAGCGCGACCTCGCCGCCGGGCTCAACACCGCGGGATTCATATCCGGCTATCGCGGATCGCCGATCGGCGGCCTGGACCTGGCGCTGGGTAAGGTCGGAAAGCTCCTGGATCAGCATCACATCCGCTTTCAGCCTGGCGTGAACGAGGAACTTGCCGCCACTTCGATCTGGGGGACGCAGCAGGTCAATCTCTACAAGGACGCGAAGTACGACGGCGTCTTCGGCATGTGGTACGGCAAGGGCCCCGGCGTGGACCGCAGCGGCGACGCGTTCAAGCACGCCAATGCAGCCGGCACCTCGCGCCACGGCGGCGTGCTGGTGCTGGCGGGCGATGACCATGCGGCCAAATCCTCCACGCAGGCGCATCAGAGCGAGCACATCCTCAAGGCCTGCTGCATTCCGGTGCTGCATCCCGCCAACGTGCAGGAATACCTGGATTTCGGCGTGCACGGTTTTGCCATGTCCCGCTACGCCGGCCTGTGGGTGGGATTCAAGTGCGTCACCGATGTGATCGAGTCGGGCGCGACGGTCGACGTCGATCCGCACCGGGTCAGGATAGTCCTGCCGACGGATTTCACGCTGCCGCCCGCCGGGCTCAACATACGCTGGCCGGACGGCGTGCTCGAGCAGGAAGCGCGGCTGCTCGATTACAAGGTGTATGCCGCCCTCGCCTATGCACGCGCCAACCGCCTGGACCGCATGATCTGGGATTCACCGGCCGGCGCGCGGCCGGTGCGCCTGGGGATCATCACCACCGGCAAATCCTACGGCGACGTGATGCAGGCGCTGGCCGATCTCGGCATCGACGAGAAGGTCGCGCAGGATGTCGGCATCCGGCTGTACAAGGTCGGCATGTCCTGGCCGCTGGAGCCGCAGGGCGCCCGCCGGTTCGCCCAGGGCCTGGAGGAAATATTCGTCGTCGAAGAAAAGCGCCAGCTCATCGAATACCAGATCAAGGAAGAACTCTACGAGTGGCGCGAGGGCACGCGTCCGCCGCGCGTGGTGGGCAAGTTCGACGACAACGGCGAGTGGAGCCAGGCAGCGGGTCAGCCCGCAGGAACGTGGCTGCTGCCGGCACACTATGAATTGTCGCCGGCCATGATTGCGCGCGCCCTGGCGAGCCGCCTGGCGAAACTCGGCATGGACAAGCTGCTCGGCGAACGCTATCGCGAGCGGCTCGCGTTCCTCGATTTCAAGGATCAGGCGCTCCGCAAACCGCGTGTCACCGTCCAGCGCCAGCCCTTCTTCTGCTCCGGCTGCCCGCATAACACATCGACCCGGGTGCCCGAAGGCAGCCGCGCCATGGCGGGCATCGGCTGCCATTACATGGCGCTGTTCATGGACCGCAACACCAGCACCTTCACGCACATGGGCGGCGAAGGCGCGCCGTGGATCGGCCAGTCGCATTTCACCAGTACCGAACACGTTTTCGCCAACATCGGGGACGGCACCTTTTTCCATTCCGGCCTGATGGCAATACGCGCGGCATGCGCCGCGAGGGTCACAATGACCTACAAGATCCTGTTCAACGATGCGGTGGCAATGACCGGCGGGCAGCATCACGACGGCCAGCTCGACCCGCCCACGATTTCGCGCCAGATCGCCGCCGAAGGCGTGGCCCCTATCGTGGTGGTCACAGACGAACCGGAAAAATATCCGGCCGGCACCAATTGGGCGCCCGGCGTGACGGTGCGCCACCGCGATGACCTGGACGCCGTGCAGCGCGAACTGCGCAAGCTCAAAGGCGTGTCGGCCATCATCTATGACCAGACCTGCGCCTCGGAAAAGCGCCGCCGCAGGAAGCGCAACGAATTTCCCGATCCCGCAAAACGCGTGGTCATCAATGAACTGGTGTGCGAGGGTTGCGGCGACTGCAGCGTGAAGTCGAACTGCCTGTCCGTCGAGCCGCTTGAGACGGAATTCGGCCGCAAGCGCCAGATCAACCAGTCCTCGTGCAACAAGGACTTTTCCTGCGTGAAGGGCTTCTGCCCGAGTTTCGTGACAGTCGAAGGCGGCCAGTTGCGCAAAGGCCGGTCCGGCGGCAAGGCCGGCGCTGTGGACGATGCGTTCCCGGCGCTCTCCGAACCGCAACTGCCCGGCACCGCACAGCCGTTTGGCGTGCTGATCACCGGCATTGGCGGCACGGGTGTCGTGACCATCGGACAGATACTCGCAATGGCCGGACACATCGAGGGTAAGGGTGTATCGGTGCTCGACATGTCCGGGCTCGCACAGAAGGGCGGCCCGGTGATGTCGCACGTGAAAATCGCCGACCGGCCGGAAGAACTGCATTCCACCCGCCTCGGCACGGGCGCCGCCGATCTGATCATCGGCTGCGACCTGGTGGTCACCGCCAGCGCGGACGCGCTTTCGCGGATGGCAGCCGGTCGCACGCGCGCCTTGGTGAATGCCACCGGCACCCCGACTGCCGATTTCGTCAGAAACCCTGACTGGCAAATGCCGGGCAGCAATCTGCAGCATGACGTGACCGAAGCGGCCGGCACGGCGGAATTTGTCGACGCCGGGCGTCTGGCGACGGCGCTGATGGGCGATTCGATAGCGACCAACATGTTCATGCTCGGCTACGCCTGGCAGAAGGGCTGGGTGCCGCTGCGCGAAGCCTCGCTCCTCAAGGCGATCGAACTGAACGCCGTGTCGGTGGCCTTCAACCAGAAAAGTTTTGCCTGGGGACGCCGCGCCGCAGCGGACCTCGCGCGCGTCGAGAAACTGGCCACCCCGGCTGACGTCATTCCCATCGGCACGATTGCGAAAACCCTGGACGAGATGCTGGAACGCCGGGTCGAGTTTCTCGAGGGTTACCAGAACGCGGCTTACGCTGCCGCGTACCGCAGCTTCGTGGAAAAGGTCCGGCGCGCCGAAGCAGAGAAGGTGGGCGGCTCGAAACTGACCGAGGCGGTCGCGCGCTACCTGTTCAAACTGATGGCGTACAAGGACGAATACGAGGTGGCGCGACTCTATACCGACCCGCGCTTCGCGCAGAAGATCGCAGGCATGTTCGAAGGAAGCTATACCGTCAAGTTTCATCTCGCGCCGCCGATCTTCAACAAGCCGGACCCGGTAACGGGAGAAGCGAAGAAATCGGCATACGGCCCCTGGGTCATGACCGCATTCCGCTTGCTTGCCCGACTGAAGGGGTTGCGCGGCACGGCGTTCGACGTGTTCGGCCGCACCGAGGAGCGCCGCACCGAACGCAGGCTGATCGGCGAATACCGGACCTGCGTGGAAGAATTACTGGCGCACCTGGACCGCGAGAATATCCAGACGGCAGTCGGGATCGCCTCCATTCCCGAAGACATCCGCGGCTACGGCCATGTCAAGCTGCGCCACCTTGCGAATGCGAAGAAGAAGGAAGCCGCGCTGCTGGCCACTTTCCGCGCGCCCGCCCGGGAGGCAGCAATAGCAGCCTGAAGAGAAACAAGACGCAGGAGCGAGAGACAGGAACGAGTGGCGGCGCAGCAAGACCGCACTCCTCGGCCTTGAACTATCAATCAAGCCCGCGGAGAAACGGCACCGGTCCGCACTATCCGGGTTGTTGCAACACCGTGTCCGCGCATTAGGGCCAAGCGTGCGCGTGCCTCATTCGGCTTTGTAGTTGATGCGCTTGACGATGTCGGCGTATTTCAGGGTTTCCGCCTGCACGAAGCGGCCGAATTCTTCAGGTGTGGTGCGTATTACATCCGAGCCCGCAATCGCCAGCTTCTCCTGCACGTCCGGCTGGCTGAAGGCCTGCATGATCTCGCGGTTCAGGCGCGCGATGATGTCGGCAGGCGTTCCTGCCGGCGCAAAGAAACCGGCCCAGAGGCTGAAGCTGAAATCGGGAATGCCAAGTTCGATCAGGGTCGGAACGTCGGGTGCGATTCCGCTGCGCTTCGGCGTGGAGACGCCAATCACCCGCACGTTGCCGTTCTTGACATGCGGCATCGCGCCGGGAATGCCGAGAAAATAAGCATCCACGCGGCCGGCGATGAGGTCTGTCATCGCCGGCGCGCCCCCTTTGTAAGGCACCTGCGTCACGACTATCTTCGCATTCAATGCCAGTATCTCACCCGCCATATGCGCCGGACTGCCGATACCGGAGTTCGCGAACGAGATTTTCCCGGGCTCGCTCCGCGCTTTGGCGATCAGGTCGCCCAACGACAGGAAAGATGACTTGCCGGGCACCAGCAAGCCGAACGGCACATCGAATGCGAGCGCAATGGGTACCAAGCCGGTTTCCGGATTGAAGCCCATGTTCTTCATGGCATGCCGGTTGATCGCAATCTCGGCCGGCGCCCCCATCAGGAGTGTGTAACCGTCGGCCGGCGAATTTACCGCGAGTTGGGCTGCAATATTACCGCTCGCACCCGGGCGATTTTCGAATATGACCGGCTGACCGAACGACCGGGCGAGTTTCTCGGCGAGCAATCTGCCGACGAAATCCGCGGTGCCACCGGAGGTGTAACCCAGCAGCACGCGCACCGGCCGGACCGGATAGGATTGCGACTGCGCCAGGATGGCGGTCGGGAATGGCACACCGAGGCAAGCGATGAGCGCTGCCCTCAAGAATGGTCGCATCAGGTTTTCCTTTTCGCAAGAAGACGGCCACAACCTGCAAGCGTTTCGCCGCCGAGCGCCTGCAGCGCACCCCACATGCAGGCCTGTATGGTCGAAATCACCGGTTTGCCGAGTTGACGCTCCCACGTGTCCATCAGATGCAGCGTGGGCAATGCGCCCGCCAGGATGAATGCTTCAACTTCGGGGCTGTTGGCCCGATGAATGGCGGCCAATCCGACTTCCGGCTTCATGTCGTTGACCAGATCTGATGTGGCGGCCTCGCCGTACGATTCGATTCTCACTATGTCCAATCCATGCTCCGCGACATAGTAACGCCGGCCGAGTTCGTTCAGTTCGTCGCTGTAGGGCGAGATGAACGCGACCCGCTTTGCACCCAGAAACACGGCCGCCCGGCCGGTCAGCTGCCCCCCGGTTCCCGCAGGCACCTTGCATGCAGTGCCGATGCGTGCGATCACTGCGGCATCGTATCCGGGCACGAAGTAGCTGGCGTTGGTCTGTGCAAGAAAGACGTACTCGACCCGGGCCGAGCTTAGCAACCGGGCCTGGTAGTCGACGTCCGCGTCCTGCATCCTGAATCCCGCCTCGTTTATCGGGCCCATTTGCAGCCGCCCCACGTGCAACTGATAGTGCCTGGGCAACACCCGGTTGAATTCCATCTCGCACATGACATTGGTGCAGGGAATCAGCGCACCCACTCTGCGAACCCTGGACGCATCGAAAGCCTCCATTCCGCTATTCCCGCCCGGCGCGGGTGCCGACCATGCGGATCAGCCGCGGTCCGGAATTCCAACAACCGTTACCCGCCAGCCCTGTCATCGCAACCGCTCCCGAATTAGATAGCCAACTGGATTTTGTCGGTCGGCGGGACCAGAATAGCATAGCGACCCAATGCTCAATATCGTCCACGCTCAATATCGTCCCCGAGCCCACTGCCACCAGCAAACGGCGGCAAACGGCGTGTCGCCGGCGGCGGTTCATCAGGAGTCTCAGACCACATGCCGGGAATCGACGATCTGATACAGCGGTTCAGGGATATTCCGGTTTCGACAATTTACGAGTCGGCCGACAAACAGGGCGACGCGGCGCCGCACATCCGACAAATGGTCCCGGGCGTGAAACTGGCCGGACCGGCATTCACCCTCAGAACCATGCCGGGCGACAACCTGGGGGTGTTCAACGCCCTCTGCGAAGCGCCCGCGGGCAGCGTGCTCGTCATAGACGGCGGTGCGAGTCTGCGCGTCACCATCTGGGGAGGCTCCTCGACGATAGCCGCTCAGGCAAGAGGTCTTGCAGGCTGCGTCACCAATGCCGCCATACGCGACCATGACCAGATCCTCGCGTTGCGCTTTCCCGTCTACGCTCCGGGCGCCTCGGTGCGCGGGGCATCGAAAAATCATCCTGGCTGGCTCAACATACCGGTCACGATCGGCGATGCGATCGTACATCCCGGCGACATCATCGTCGGCGATGCGGACGGGCTGGTGGTGGTGCCGCTGGCAAAAGCCGAGGCAATCTGCGCCATGGCGATGGAGAGGCACAAGATCGAGGAAGCACGCGACGAACGCCTGCGCCGCGGCGAATCGATCAAGGCAGTATTAGGCGTGTAGGACAGGACGAACATGGTTCAAACCCCGACGCGAGAACTTCTACGCAGAGCCATGGGGCGCCAGGAGTTCGCCGGCGAAACCATTTTTACGGAGCCGGATCTCATGCCGGCCGGGATTCGGGCAAGGGATTGATACAGCCGGATCGGTCTTTTTCCCGGTGAAATCCCGAGTCAGGTCATCCGCCGCGACAGACGCGCGTTCATCAGATAACATCATGGCCCTCACCCGAGCAGATCTCGAATCCGACCGCATGCGCACCATGGTGTGCGCTTCCGCACCGGGTATCGAAGTCCTCTCCCACGAAGATCTGGACGCCTCCCTGCATGCCCTGCTGCGGGACAAGCCGCCGGGGGACGTCTGGCTGTTCGGCTATGGTTCACTGGTGTGGAACCCCATCGTCCACCACGAAGAACGGCGCATCGCCCGGGTACACGGCTATCACCGGCGTTTCTGCCTTTGGTCACGGGTCGGACGCGGCACACCCGACAAGCCTGGCCTGGTGCTGGGACTCGACGCAGGCGGGTGCTGCCACGGCGTCGCCTTCCGCATCAACGCGGGCCACGCCGAGGAAGAACTGCGCCTCCTGTGGCGGCGCGAAATGGTGACCGACTCCTACTGCCCGCGCTGGGTGACCCTGAGCGCGGGCGATACGCTGCTGACCGCCCTCACCTTCATCATCAACCGCAAGCACCCGAGCTACGCGGGCAAGTTGCCGCTCGAGACAGTGTTGCATTCCATGACTACCGCCCGCGGGTACCTCGGCACGCCGGCCGAGTATCTGCTGGAAACCGTGCGCGGCCTGCTGGAGCACGGCGTGCGCGACCGGTACCTGCTGGAACTGCGGCGCCGGGTGCTGGCGACCCACCCCGAGCTGGCTTGAGAGGCTGTGATTTTTTCAATTTTAGCAGTTGGCATTTGAGCACAGAGGTGATTCACTCCACTGCGGAATGAAATATGCGATAGGCATGAAATTACTCGCTACCGACCGTTTATTTGACGATTTCTCTGCTTTTTCTACCTTCAGC
>SHXF01000093.1 GCA_009693435.1 Betaproteobacteria bacterium
GGACCGGTCCTGAGCGTCGGCGAAGCAATCGAAGACGAACACCTCAAGGCGCGCGAGGCCTTCGTCGAGATCGACCATCCGGTCAACGGGCGATTGAAAGTGCTTGCCCCCTGGATCCGCTTCTCGGAGAGCGCCTGCAGCTTGAGCAGTCCCGCACCGACGGTAGGCCAGCACAATCGGGATATCTACGGCGATCTGCTGGGCTTCAGCGAGCAGCAAATCGGCGATCTTAAGGCGAGGGGCGTCATTTCTTGATGGTCTGCCGGCCGCCATGAAGTGTTCGGGCTGAACCATTTGTCAGACGATTTCGGCTGTGGTGATGCAACCGGCGCTGCGAGTCCAACCCGCGACTGATGGCCGCAGCCGCTTGTGTGTACAATTACGCTTCATACACACAACATCGGAACCTGTCATGCAAACCGCCCGCGTATTCACCAATGGCAACAGTCAAGCCGTGCGCCTGCCCAAAAAGTTCCGCGTCGCCGCCAAGGTAGTCTTCATCCGCAAGGACGAGGCAACCGGTGACATCGTGCTCTCCGTGGCGCCCCCTTCCGGGTCATGGGCCGATTTCTTCGCCCTGCGCGCCAGCACGCGCGTGCCTGCGGATTTCCTTTCCGACCGGCCCTTGAATGAATCCGGTGCGGCGCGCGATCCGTTCAAGACGTCGTCCGCGGGCAAGCCGAAGCGCGGGAAATAGCGCGCCATGCTCTTTCTTCTCGACACCGACACTTGCAGCTACGCCATTCGCTTCGCTAACGCGAAGCTGGACGCGCGCCTTGCGGCGTCTAAAGCAGGTTCGCTCGCGGTGTCGGTTGTAACCCGCGCGGAACTCATGTTCGGTCTTGAAAAGCGCGGCAATCCGCGCGGTCTGGCGCGGCGCGTGCACGCGTTTCTCGATCGCGTCACGGTCTTGCCCTGGGATGCCGCCGCAGCCGACCGGTTCGCGGAACTGCGCGCAAAGCTGGAACGCGATGGAACACCGATCGGCATTTTCGACACCATGATCGCGGGTCATGCTTTGTCGCTCAAGGCGACCCTCATCACCAATAACCGCAAGCATTTTCAGAGGGTGAAAGCGCTGGAAGTCGCGAACTGGATGGAGTAAGGAGTAACCCCCTAGCCTTCCCGCCGGCATCTCCTTCAGTCGACGCGCATGCCGGTGTCCTTGACCAGCTTCGAATATTTCTGCAGATCGACGCGTATCTGCTCGGCAAAGGCCTCGGGAGTCGTGCCCATCGCCACGATGCTGAGGCCCTCGAGCCGCTGACGCACTTCCGGTATGGCGAGAGCTTTTACGAACTCGGCATTCAGGCGCATGACCACGTCGCGAGGTGTGCCGGCCGGCGCCAGATACCCGAAGTGCACGTTGACATCCAGACCTGCGATGCCTGCCTCGGTCGTGCCGGGCACCTCGGGCAACAAAGGTGTGCGCTCTGCGGTCGTCACCGCGAGCAGCCTGGCCTTGCCGGCTTTGACGTGCGGCAGAATGCCCGGCAGTCCGACAACGATGACGCTCACTTCGCCCGTCAGCACTGCAGGAACCGATTGCGCGACACCCTTGTAGGGCACGTGCGCAATGGCGACACCGGCAAGTGCTTTCAGGAACTCCATGGCCAGATGGTGCGGCGTGCCGTTTCCCGAAGACCCGTAGAGCATGCCGGGCGCGCCTTTTGCGAGCGAAAGCAGCTCCCGGATATTCTGTGCGGGCACCGCAGCGCCCACCGCGAAGAACAGCGGGGTGGACCCGGAAATCGTCACAGGCGCGAAGTCCTTCAGCGGATGGTAGGAGAGTTTCGGGAACAATCCGGGGTTGATGCCGAAGTGTCCGGTGTCCGCGACGAAGAGCGTATAGCCATCGGGTGGGGAGCGCATCACCAGTTCCGCGGCCACGACACCGCCGGCACCTGGCCGGTTTTCAACGATGACCTGCTGGCCGGTGCTGTCGGAAATGCGCTGGGCGAGAATGCGCGAACTGACGTCCGGTGCGCCACCCGGAGCCTGGGGAACGATGAGGCGAATCGGCTTGGCCGGAAAAGACTGTCCCAGCGTGGCCGACGACAGCGCGGCCGCGAATAACGCCATGCACAATGGCAGAAATGCTGGCGAGGAGCGTTTCACCCGGGTTCCGAGCGAAATCGCCGGCACGCCAGAGCAACCTGGGGAACCCGCATCGCGGTGAACGTTCTTCATGTCGGTGTTCCTCCAGGAAAGGCGATAACGTAGTGTAATGCGCCGCTCATGAATGGCACAGATTCGGGCCTTTGAGCGGCGGTGAATTCGATGGCGCGCCACGGAAGCTCGACTGCCGCGGACCGCTTCCATTTTCTGGGATAAGCAATGACAAAGACGCTCGGTTTCATCGGGTTGGGCCATCTTGGTTTCGCGCTCGCGCGCAAGCTGCTGCGCGCAGGTTTCGCAGTCACAGGCTATAGTAAACACAGCATGGATGCGTTCATCGCGGAGGGAGGCGTTGCGGCGGCATCAGCCGCGGACGTTGCCGGGGATGTCGATATCGTTTTCCATTGCCTGCCTTCGGTCGCTGCACTGGACGATGTGGTGCACGGGACGAGCGGCACGTTGAAGACCCTCAGGCAGGGCGCCACCGTCATCGAGTTGAGCACCTACCCGCTTGACAGAAAGGTTCGGTTGGCCGAATCGTTGCGCGCGGCGGGCGTCGGCCTGCTTGATTGCGAGGTGAGTGGAACGCCGGTCATGGCTGCCGAAGGTCGAATTCTGCTTTTGGTGAGCGGAGATCGTGCCCTCGCCGATCGGATGGCGCCCATCCTGAAGGAACTGGCGCCTGCGCACTATTATCTCGGCCCGCTTGGCACGTCCCTGAAAATGAAACTCGTGAACAACATGCTCGTCGCCGTTCATATGATGGGTGCGGCCGAAGCGATCCGCATGGGCATCAAGGCAGGTATCGATCCGGATACCGTGGTGGAAATCCTTACGAAGGGCGCTTCGTCGTCGACCGTGCTGGGAGAACGCGGCGCTCGTGTCGCCGCGCGCGATTATGCCGGCAGTACCGGATCGCTGGATGCGTTCTCGAAATACCTGGATATGGGTTCCAACCTGTCGAAACTCCTGGATGCCCCTACGCCTATGTTTCATACGGCACTGGGGTACTTCAGGATGGCACTCGACCAGGGGTTTGGCCCGGAGGATTTCAGCGTAGTCTCCGAGACACTGGAGCGGCCTGACCCAGGTTCAATTCAGGTCCGAAGTTCGGCCTGAACAGATCCGTGGTCAAGTGAACGGAAATTGAACGGAAATCAAATCCCATCAAGACCAAACCGGGGAGTGGACGGTGCCGGCAAATCTCGCAGATAAATACAACGTCATCGACGTTGACACGCATCTCATCGAATCCCCCGACATATGGACCTCGCGGGTTTCGAAGAAGTGGGGCGATCTCGTTCCGCACGTGAAGCGCTCGGGCAAGTCGAACCGCGAGCGCTGGTTCATCGGCGATCTGCGCCTGCCGACGGTCGCGTCGCTTGCCCATGCCGGCTGGCACGAGTTCCCGCCGGCGCATCCGCCGTCCCTGGAAGCAGCGGATCCGGGCTCCTGGAATGCGAAGGCGCGCCTGGAGCGCATGGACCGTCAGGGCATCCATGCCCAGGTGCTGTATCCGAACCTGCTCGGTTTTCAGAGCGAGGCGTTCATGAAAATGGAGGAGCGCGAACTGGGAATCGAGTGCGTTCGCGCCTACAACGACTTTCTGATCGACTTCTGCAGCGCCGATCCGGACCGCCTGATTCCCGTGATGTGGCTGCCCTTCTGGAATGTCGAGGCGTCGGTGAAGGAGATCGAGCGCTCGGCGAAGCAGGGGCACCACGGCATCGTATTCGGCGGCGATTTCCCGGCGGTGGGTCTGCCTGCTATCAGCGACGCCCATTGGGATCCGATTTATGCGGCCGCGCAGTCACACGACCTGTCGATCAATTTCCATATTGGATTTTCCGACAATACCGTCGAGGACAACCGCAGGTTTTCCACCTTGGTTGCCAACAACAAGGCGGCATTCGTCATGCAGAGCACGCTGCAGCTCTTCGGCAACGCCTCGCATATTGCCGAAATCGTGCTGCTGGGGCTGTGTCATCGCTTTCCCACGCTGAAATTCGTCAGCGTGGAAAGCGGGGCAAGCTGGCTGCCTTACCTCGTCGAAGCCATGGACTGGCAGTGGCAGAACTCCGGTTCCCACAAGGTGTATCCGGATCGCCTGCTGCCCAGCGAGTATTTCCGCCGCCAGGTCTATGGCACGTTCTGGTTCGAGAAAGGATTGATCGGCCGGACGCTGGAGCTGTTCCCCGACAACCTGATGTTCGAAACCGATTATCCGCACCCCACGAGCCTGTCGCCGGGGCCGGCCTCGATTGCCCGGGAACCGCGCCAGATGCTGGATGAAAGTCTTGCCGGGCTGTCCGACGACATCATTCGCAAGGTGTTGCACGGAAATGCAGCTAAAGTCTACAAGCTGTCGTCTCCGGCTTTGCGAAATTCGCGATAGGCGATGGTTCTGTATGATTAAACTGGCAAGGCTAGGTCGCGCGTCCGTGCAAAACAGCATTCAGCAAATTCCTCCGTTTATCCTGAATGTATTGCAAAGTAAAAATAGGATCCCAATTGACGATGCGATACTTATCGGGTGACGTGTGACTACAGTCAATCTTTCGGTCAAAGGTCAAGTGACGATCCCCGCCCGGCTACGCAAATTGCTTGGCCTGGAAGCAGGAGATCGGGTTTGTTTCAGCGCGGAAGGCGGGCGCGTTTATATCGAAAAGGAACCAGATATCTCGGTGATCTTCGGCGTGATAAAGGCCCGCAAATCCGCCATGATCGCGCAGATGGATGCGGCCATCAAAAATCGAAAGTCCTGACGTTCGACAAAAAATTCGCCGGGCTCACCGGCTCGACGGTGCTGCGTTAGCTTGAAAGGATCAGCCATGCGGGATGGGATTCCGGAAAATGCGTTTCAGCGCACCTTCGTCACGTTGGCGCGCTTCCTCGTCGCGTTCGCACTCGCCGGATTTTCCGTTGCAGGATGGGCTCAAGCGTACCCCAACAAGTCGGTCAGGATAATCGTGCCGAACGGCCCCGGCGGACCGGTCGACTCGGTCACCCGCATCCTCGGCCCGGGTCTCTCCAGCGCGTGGGGCCAGCCGGTTTTGATCGAAAACCGTGCCGGCGCCGGTGGCAACATCGGCGCCGATGCTGTCGCCAGGGCCACGCCGGATGGCTACACGCTGATGATTACACCCAGCGCGCCGATAGTCGTCAACCTCACGCTCTTCGGCAGCCTGCCGTTTGATCCCATCAAGGATTTCATTCCAGTCACCATGATCTATGCCACACCCGTTGTGCTGACCGTGCCGGCTTCGTTGCCGGTGAATTCGGTATCGGAACTGATCGCCTACATCAAGAGTCGTCCGGGCAAACTCAACTACTCCTCGGGCGGCAGCGGAACGGCGCCGCATATCGCGGCGGAGATGTTCAAATCGGCGGCGGATCTGGACGTCGTGCACGTCCCCTACAAGACCGGCGGCGAGATGACCACCGCGGTGGTGACCGGCGACGTCGCGTTCAGCTTCAATGGATTGCTGGTCATGCCTCTGGTTCGTGCGGGAAAGATGAAGGTGCTGGGTGTTGCAACCCTGCAACGAACCGCGTTGGCGCCGGAACTGCCCACATTTGTCGAAAGCGGCTTGAAGGATTTCGAGGTCAGTTCCTGGGGCGGTTTGTTTGTACCCGCCCGAACCCCCGCGGAGGTCGTCTCCAGACTCCATGCCGACGTCACCAAGCTGCTGACGGATCCAGGCATCCGCTCCAGGATGGCCGCTGTCGGCGTAGAAGCGGTGGGTAACAGTTCGGCCGCGTTCGCCGAGCAAATTCGCACGGAATCGGTGTCCCTAGCTCGTATCATCAAGTCGGCGGGGATGAAAGCGCAGTGATCCGCGCAGTGATCCGGAGGGGGTGACGGGGGGCCTTCCGGTGTAGTTCAGTTTGCCGGAGTGCGCTGCTCACTCGCTTGCGATGATTTCCGAGGGTGCCGGTCGACTCTTGATACTGCTCTATGACGCAATAAGCATCGTACATTTCTTGCATTTTACTGCAATAATATATGTTATATTATTGCATTAGGATGCCAATTAATGAGAACCAACTTCTCCGAACTCAAACTCCGCCAACTCGACGTGGCGTTGAACCGCTGGCGCAGTGCCGACTTGCCGCCGCGCCCCGCTTCTGGCTGGCTCAAGGCGATTCGAGAAAGCCTCGGCATGACGGCGACGCATCTGGCACAGCGCCTGGGCGTGACCACGTCCACCGTCACCCGCCTCGAAATTTCGGAGGCCAACGACGCCATCAGCCTCGCGACTCTGCGCCGTGCCGCCGAAGCCATGGGCTGCGAACTCCAATATGCGCTGGTGCCGAGGCAATCGCTCGCCGACACGCTGGACGCGCGCGCTACCGAAATTGCCCAGAACCGCATGGCTGCCATCAGCCACACGATGGCACTGGAAGCGCAATCGACCTCAACAGAAGCCGTCGAGGCACAGACGCGCGCCCTGGCCGAAAGTCTGATCAAAGGTTCCCGCCGCGAGCTCTGGCGCGAGAAATAGCATTTGTGGCCATTGATCCCGATGATCCGCCAGGCGCCACGCCGCTCGACCCCGACGAACTCGCCAGCCTGATCCCCGGTCACATCACCACGCAGGGTGAGTTGAACGAGTGGGAGCAACTCAACATTCTCCAAGGTGAAGCCTGGGCGCGCAAGCAACGCAAGGAAATCCTCAACGAAGCATTCGTTCGTGAATTGCACCGGCAGATGTTTGGCGAAACCTGGCGCTGGGCCGGCGAGTTTCGCAAATCGGACAAAAACATCGGCGTCGATTGGCTCACGATAGGCGTTGAGCTGAAGACGCTGCTGGAGGATGTGCGCTACCAGATCGCGCATGGAAGTTATCCGCCTGACGAACTCGCGGTGCGCTTCCATCATCGCCTGGTTGCCATTCACCCCTTTCCGAACGGCAACGGACGCCACGCACGCATGATGGCCGATCTGCTGGTGCAGCGCCTCGGCCAGCCCCGGCTTACCTGGGGCAGCCGCAGCCCGGAGGATGCCAGCGACACCCGGCAACGCTACATCGCCGCACTGCAAGCTGCCGATGCCCGCAACTACTCCCCCCTGCTCACCTTCGCGAGAAGCTGACCTGCGAAACCGGGCAAGAGGACATTCGATTCGTCTTCAAAACCGTGAATCTGCCCGCGCTGCCGGAGCTGCGATATATTGATCGGTGCTGCACCGCAGATAGTCACAAAGCAGGATTGCCGGACGTCAGCTGATTTCGCGCGAACGTCGTGTACGCCCTGATCGCTGCGATCGGTGTCAATCGAGTTTCGACGCGTTCCATACGGAAGGGGAAAACCATGCCGGCTCAAATGAAACACATCGCCATCGTGACGGAGCGCTATACCCTGATCGCCCGATTTTACGAGGCGCTGTTCGGGATGTGGTCCTTCCCCGGGCGAGTCGAATCCGCGTCGATATCCGTATCGGACGGGCACGTCGGTCTCAACTTCATTGTGCGTCCGCCGGGCCGGCAGGCCGGACTGGACCATTTCGGTTTCGAGGTCGAAAGCATCGAAACCGTATTGGTGCGCGCAAAAAAATACCCGGGTGTTGAAACCCTCAAACGGCCCAGCAATCG
Source organism: Betaproteobacteria bacterium (assembly GCA_009693435.1). Next base: position 7,713 of record SHXF01000093.1, read on the forward strand.
CCCCTTCGTGGGTCTCAGCATGAACGATCCGGCGGGGAATGTATTCGATCTTGCCCACCGCGAACAGAAGGATCGCGACGCTGTCTACGGCATTGCGACCGACCAGAGCAAGCGAACCCAGAGACGCATCACGCATTTTCTGCTGCGCACACTCAACCCCGCGATGCTGGCCGGGTTCTACCGTGACCTGTTCGACCTGATCGAGACACCGCGCGCCCAGGACGACCCGAATTACTACCTCAGCGACGGCACGGTGACCATGGTGATCGCGCCATGGAAGATAGGCGATTACCAGGGCACCGGGATCGCCAGGCCTGCCATGGACCATCTCGGATTCAGCGTGGAAAGCCTGGAAGCGTTCGAGCGAGACCGCCAGAATATCGCTGCCGCGAATACGGCACTCGTCTCTCAATCCCTGACCGCCACCGGCGAACACGAGTATCGATTGGGACTGTTAAAGACCTGCCGGCTCGGAACACTGCACATGACCGACCCGGACGGCATACTCATCGACGTCAACGAAGCGCCGCTGTAAGGCCATGGCCGGGCCCCGCAGCGCCGATCGGATCGCGGAAAGCCGCTCGGCGCGTGCACCAATTTCATCAAATTATAATGCCGAAACCCTGTAACTGCGGACTAATTCAGGCGATTCATGTACGTTTACCGGAACAGTTCCAGGCGCAGACCCGGCACCCTGGATGCTGCTCACATAGCGCGCCCGCGGCCGCAACACGAAACCCGCCAGACGCTGCTCCATGACGTGCGCGATCCACCCCGCGCTGCGCGCCCTGACCTTCTCGATGTCCTCCCGGTAAAAGAGCCGCGCTTTCTTGTCCGCCTGCGCAACCGAGCCGATCAGACCGCGGCTCACATAGGTGTACAGCGTCTGGGCCTTGATTTTCAGCAGGCGCGCCGCTTCCGCCGCGGAAAGGTAATCCGTTACGGCAGGATTCTCGGGGCGCGTCTCCATTCGGGCGGGCATCATTACGCTCGGCTGCAGGCTGGCTGGTGACTGTGAACGTCGATTATGTTGTCGAGATTGATCTAGTGTTCCGCCCCCACTAAGATTGCCGGCCTGCTGGGGAGTACATTGAAGAAGACCGCCATGAGTGCTGCTGAAATGAGTCCTGCTGAACGCTATCTCAACATGGATGCCCGCGACCTCCGCCTGGAGTTGGAGGCGCTGTATGCCGCCTACGCCGGCTGCCTCGACGAGGAACGATTCGAGGAATGGCCCGAATTCTTCACGGAAAAATCGATCTACAAGATCATTCCCCGCGAGAACTTCGAACGCGGCCTGCCGCTGGCAACCTGGTCATGCGAAAGCAAGGGCTATCTCGCCGACCGGGTGGTGGCCATCCGCAAGACCGCCATTTACGCCCCGCGCTACATCCGCCGCATGATCTCCGGCATCCGGGTGCTGGGCTGGAAAGACGGGCAACTCGAAGTCCGCGCCAATTACCTGGCGCTGGAGACGCTGCTGGACGAATTGACGCGGGTGTTCAATACCGGCCAGTATCGCGATCGCATCGTGGTCGAAGACGGCAGGCTGAAGTTCGCGGAAAAACTGTGCGTCTTCGACAGTATGCTGATCCCGAACAGCCTTATCTACCCTCTCTGAGCGCGGTGCATAGGCCCGTACCCCGCCAACCACCCCATCTCGATGCAAGGAAACAGATGAGCGATAACTGGACCAAAGTCGCAGCAGTAGCCGACGTGCCCGAAGACGGCACGCTCCTGGTCGATCTGGGTGCCGACCCGGTCTGCCTCTACAACCTCGGCGGCAAGATCTACGCGACGCATGACACGTGCAGCCATGGACAGGCGAGCCTCGCCGATGGTTTTCTCGACGGCGAGCATATCGAATGCCCGCTGCATCAGGGTACGTTTCACATTCCTACCGGCAAAGCGGTGGGCATTCCGTGCAAGATCGACATACGCAGCTTCGAGGTCAGGATCGAAGACGGTTCAGTGCTGCTCAAGGCATAACGGAGCTGAACAACCCTCCCCGGTTGCGGGACAGGTACCAGGCTTGATGCGACATCGATGGGAAGCATTATTCGACATCCCCCATAATGGGGGACGTGAGAGGGGTCCGGTCATCGGGACGCGCCCCTACGTCAACACGCTGACAGGAGGAAACCCATGGCCGCAGTCCTAGCACAGATGCAGATACGCCCGCTTGCGCCCCAGATCGGCGCGGAAATCATCGGCGTGGATTTGTCGGAGCCGTTGCCTCCGGAACAATTCGCGAAGATCCGCGACGCCTGGTTCGCCCACTGTATCGTGCTGCTGCGCGGGCAGAAGCTGGGCGAGGAAGACCAGGTCCGGTTTGCCGCCGGCTTCGGAGAACTCGGGCGGGTGAACAAGCACCCCGGCGTTGAAGCCTGGGCGTCCAAGCACCACCACAGCGTCATGTTCATCTCGAACATCAAGGAGAACGGCGAGCTGATCGGCGCCCTTCCCGATGGCGAGATGATGTTTCATACCGACCAGTGCTACACCGAGCGTCCGAGCGCAGCGGCCATGCTGTACGCCATGGAGATCCCCTCCAAGGGCGGCAACACGCTGTACGCCAACATGTACCGCGCCTACGAGACGCTGCCGGAGGATCTGAAGCAACAGATTTCCGGTCTGCAGGCCGTCAACGTATACGACTACGCCAATGCCGCCACGCATCGCGGCGCGGCCAGCAAGGAAGCTCCGCGCTATGCCCACCCCATCGTGCGCACCCATCCCGCCACCGGCAAGAAGTCGCTGTACGTCAGCCGCCTGATGTCCGAATCGATTGTCGGCATGGCGCAGGAAGAAGCCGAACGCCTGCTGGCACGGCTGTTCGACCACCAGGAAAATCCGGCCTGGGCCTACGAGCATGTCTGGAAGGTCGGCGACCTGCTGATCTGGGACAACCGCTGCACGCTGCACGCGCGCACGGATTTCGATGCCAGCGAGCGCCGCCTGCTGCGCCGTTGCGTGGTGCTCGGCGAGAAGCCCGTATGACCGACAAAGTCCAGCTGTCCGTCGCAGTCGGCGACCATGACCACACGCGCGACGTGACCAGCGGACGGGTACCCGTCGAGGGCGCCAGCCTCATCGTCCAGTACCTGCCGCCGGAGGAGGTTCATTACCGCTTCACGGTGCACCGCGACTGGGACATGTCCGAGATGTCCATGGGCAAGTACATCTCGCTGCGCTCGCAGGACGACACCAGCATCAGCGCCATCCCGGTGTTTCCCTCGCGCATGTTCCGCCATTCCATGATCTACGTGCGCAACGACGGCAAGATCACCCGGCCCGAGCAGCTGAAGGGCAAGCGCATCGGCATCCCCGAGTGGGCGCAGACGGCGACCATCTATTCGCGCGGCTACCTGCAGCACGAGGCCGGCGTACCGCTCACGTCCGTCGAATGGGTGCAAGCCGGGGTGAACGAGGCCGGTCGCGTAGAGAAGGTGAAGCTGAACCTGCCCAAGGGCGTGAGCTACCGCAACGAACCCGGGGACTCGCTCAACAACATGCTGCTGGCTGGCAAGCTCGACGCCGTGCTGTCGGCGCGTCCGCCGCTCGCCTATGACGCCGGCACTAGCGCCGGGGACGCCGGCACTAGCGCCGGGGGCGCCGGCGCAAGCGTCGTGGGTGCCGGCGCCAGCGCCGGGGGCGCGGGAATCGTGCGCCTGTTCGAAAACTACGAGCCGGTCGAGGAAGCCTATTTCAGGAAAACCGGCATATTCCCCATCATGCACGTCATCGTCATCCGCACCGCGCTGCTGGAGCGCCACCCGTGGCTGGCAATGAACCTGTACAAGGCCTTCGACGAAGCCAAGGAACGCTCCGTGGAGCGCATGTCCGACATCACTGCCTCGCATGCCCCCCTGGCCTGGATGCGCCCGTACACCGAGCGCATGAAGAGCCTGTTCGGAGAAGACATCTGGCCCTATGGCGTCGAGAAGAACCGCACCACGCTGGAAGCGTTCCTGCAGTTCGGCTACGAACAAGGCGTTTGCCATCGCAAGCTGGCGCCGGAAGAACTGTTTCCAAAGCAGGTATTGAGCGTGCATAAGGTTTAGCGGGTCTAGCGGGTCTGGCGGTAACACCCGGCGTTCGCGGCAGGTTCGAGGAGGAAAAGACATGAGAGCAGCAGCGCAATTACGCATGACGATTGCCGCGCTGGCCGCGCTGGCCACGCTAGTCGGCGCCGGCAATAGTGCGGCGCAGACCTATCCCTCCAAGCCGATGCGCATCATCGCGCCGTATGCGGCCGGTGGCGCGGTAGACCTGATGGCACGCTACATGTGCGAGAAATTCACAGTATCGATGGGCCAGCCGTGCGTGGTCGAGAACAAGCCGGGGGCGGGCGGCATCATCGGCTTCGATATGGTCGCGAAGGCCGAACCCGACGGTCACACGCTGGTGGTGGCGCCGAATAATCTGACCATCATTCCTTCGCTGTATGCCAAGGTGCCCTACGACACGATCAAGGACTTTGCGCCTGTAGCGTTATTGAGTTACTCCCCCATCATGATCGGCGTCCACTCGGGTTTCCCGCCCAAGTCGCTGCCCGACCTGGTGGCCTATGCCAGGAGCAATGATGGCAAGGTGAACTTCACCACTTGCGGCCCGGCGTCGCCACAGCACCTGGCGGGCGAAATGCTGGGATCCCAGGGCGGGTTCAAATGGTCGCACATACCCTACAAGGGATGCGGGGCGGCGATTGCCGATGTGCTCTCGGGCACTGTGCCGGTATTCATCAGCACCGTCGCGCATATCCTGCCGCAGGTGAAGGCGGGCAAGATGCGCGGCCTTGCGGTGCTGAGCGCGCAACGCACCCAGTTTGCACCCGAGTACCCCACCGTGGGCGAGACGTTCCCGCACTATGTGGTCGATGTGTGGTTCGGCATGCTGGCGCCAGGCAAGGTCCCGCCGGCCGTGCTCGCGCGGCTCAACGCGGAGGTGAACAAGGCGTTGCAGTTGCCCGATCTGAAGGACAAGCTATCGACGCAATTCTATGAGCCCCTGGGCGGCACGGCCGAGCGGTTCGCCGAAGTGATACGCAACGACGTTGCCAAGTACGGCAAGGTGATCCGCGACGTCGGGATAAAATCCGATTGAATCATGCGCCGGTGCGCTGCTCGATCCCAATAGAATGACCAAGGATGACAATGGCTGACGCGATCTGGCTCACCGAACAGGACGTGGTGCAGTTGATGGACCTCAAGGAGGCCATCACGGCGCTGGAGGCGGCGCTGCGCGAGGAAGCGCGCGGCGAAGCGCACAACATGACCAAGACGCTGCTGCAATTCGGCAAAGCCAATTTGCACGCCATAGGCGGCAAGCTCGGCCCCATCGTCGGCACCAAGACCTGGGCGCATACCGAGGGCGGGACCAGTCCCATCGTGTTGCTGTGGGACGCGGCCAACGGCTCCCTGGTGGCGGTGATCGAAGCCTTCGCTTTGGGCAACATGCGCACCGGCGGCATCTCCGGCGTGGCCGCCGACTGGATGGCGGCGAAAGATGCGAAAGTCATGGCCATAGCCGGCACCGGCAAGCAGTCGCTGTCCCAGGTCGGCACGATGCTGGCGGTGCGGCCGATCGAGCGGCTGCAGGTATTTTCGCCACGCGCCGAATCGCGCCAGGCGTTCATCGCCAAGGTGCGCGAGGAATTCGGCATCGAAGCCGTCGATTGCTCAACCATCGAAGCCGCCTGCAAGGGCGCGCAGATCGTCACCCTGGTGACCCGCGCCACCCAGCCGTTTGTCAATGTGTCGATGCTGGAGCGCGGCGCGCACCTCAACGCCGTGGGCGCCATCGCACCGGACCGCGAGGAATTCACCCAGGATGTATTTCCCCGCGTTTCCTCGGTGGCGGTGGACAACCTGTCCGGGGTGCAGCAGCTGTCGCGCGAATTCATGAGCCATTACGGCAAGGCCGGCTGGGATTCCGTGCAGCCCTTGTCGAAGCTGATCGCCAGCGGCAGACGCCGCGCGGCAACGGACGACATCTCGCTGTTCAAGGCGATGGGCATGGGCATTTCCGACCTTGCCCTCGCCACCGAACTCGCGAAACGCGCCCGCGAACGCGGCGTGGGGCGCGTCGTTCCGCAACCGAAGAAGACCAAGCCCAGGCTGGCGACGAAGAAGGCAGCCGTCTAGGCGGTTACACCGAAAGAGCGCATTGAAGCGACTCATTAAACCGTTCAACCCAATAACCGTTCAAGCCAATAACCGTTCAACCCAATAACCGTTCAACCCAATAATCGTTCAACCCAATAATCGTTCAACCCAATAATCGTTCAACCCAACCGTTCAACCCGCAGGAGGTTGTCATGAGCAACGACTATCGCAAGGATTTTCACACCACTAAAGCCCGCTTCGTTGACCGCAGCGGCAAGCCGCTCGCCGATGAGAACCGCTACTGGGATCCCATCATCGTCTCCAAGGAAGAGATCGACGCCGAAATCGCGCGCCTGGAGAGCCTGCCCGCGCCCGCCAACGGACGGCGCGAGTCGCTCATCGTGCATCCGTACGCCGAGGCCTGTTCGCCCGGCATGGCGCCCGGCATCCAGGTCAAGCTGTCGGTGCTCAAGCCCGGCGAGAAAACCACGCCGATCCGCCACAACGCCACCGAAGTGAATTTCTGTATCGCCGGCTCGGGGCACACCATGGTGGGCGGCAAGCGCATCGGCTTCGGCCAGTACGACGTCTGGAACCACCCCTCCTACGCCATCTATTCGCACGCCAACGACGGCAAGGATCTGCAGGTGCGCCTGACCTACTCGAACGCACCGCTGTTGCAGCACATGCAGGTCTATCTGCCCGAAGAGGAACCGCAGGCGGATCTTCATCCGGTGGAGACCGTCGACGAGAAGGCGCACGCGGCCGATCCGCGGCGCAACAGCCCGTATGGGATGATTCCGATGGGCGAGGACGGTGGCATCCTGATGCCCTACGAGATCCTGATCAATCCCAAGCGGGTCGAGTCCAAGGCGCTGCACTTCCCCTGGCAGACGGTGAAACAGGAGCTCGACAAACTTGAAGCGCTCGGCAAGGAATACGTCGGGCGGCGCCTCTACATGATGTACAACCCGATGACCGGGCGCACCAATGGTGTCACGCCGAATTTCTTCGCCACCATCACCATCCGGCCGCCGAAAATCGTCGACCGGCCGCACCGCCACAGTTCCGCCGCCATCAATTATTTCTTCAGCGGCTCGGGCTATTCGTCGGTGGGCGGCCATCGCTACGAGTGGAAGTCGGGCGACCTGATGCTGACCGCGCCGGGCTGGGTAGTGCACAACCACGCCTCCAACGACGATTACGTGTACGAGCTGACGATCCAGGATCAGCCGCTCAACATCTACATGGAGGCGCTGTTGTGGCAGGAGGATCTGAAAAAACCCGCCGCTCTCCTCGGCAGCGAGGCCGGGTTCGAAACCAACCTCAAGAAAGTGGCCGCCTGACATGATCAAGCTCGACCCGAAGTTCCTCATCGGCTCGGTGCCGCCGCTGATCACGCCGTTCAAGGACGGCAAGGTCGATTTCGACACCTACGGCAAGCTGATCGAGCACCAGATCAGGAATGGCACGCACGGCATCCTGGTGAACGGCACCACCTCGGAACCGACCACCCTGACCCTCCAGGAGCGCAACGACCTGGTGAAGTTCGCCGTGGGCGCGGTGGCGAAACGCGTGCCGGTGGTGGCGCAGACGGGCTCGCACTCGCACGCCGAGGCCGTGGAACTGACCGAGTACGCCAACAAGGCCGGCGCCGATGCGCTGCTGATACTCACGCCCTACTTCATCCGCGCCCCGCAGCGCGGCGTCGCGGAGTACTACATCGATCTTGGTCGGCGCACCGCGCTGCCGATCATGATGTATCACATCCCCGGGCGCTCGGCGTTCAAGGTCGAGCTGGCCACCCTCTCGATGATCATGGAAAAGACGCCCCACTTCGTCGGCATCAAGCATGCCTTCGACGACCACAATTTCGTGACGCAGATGCTGGCGAAATTCGGCCCGGAGTTCCGCGTATTCGTCGGGCTGGAGGAGTTCACCTTCTCGATGATGGCGATGGGCGCCCTCGGCACCATGAACGCGGTGGCCAACATCTGTCCGGCCAAGGTGGCGCAGATGTGCAATGAAACTCTGGCCGGCAACATGGCCGCGGCGCGCAAACTTCACTACGAAATGTTCGAGCTGATGTGCGCGATCTTCTTCGATACCAACCCGATTCCGATGAAGTACATGATGAAGCGCCTCGGCATCATCGAGCGCAACGAGCACCGCCTGCCCATGGTGCCCGCCACGCCGGAACTGGAGAAGCGCCTGGACGGCGTGCTGGAGCGCGCCGGGCTGCTGCATGCGAAAGCGGCCTAGTCTTTGTGAAAACCGGCGGTGCAATGCCGCCGATGCAGCCGCTGAAATTCAGTGAATATATCCGTAAATACACCAATGGTCCGGGCATGTGCGAGCAGTTTGATTATCAATACTCGTATATTCAGTGGTTAGTCTGACTCCCTTCTCCCCCCGGGAGAAGGGCCGGGGATGAGGGTAAACGCGCCGCAGCGCCGACGGCAGCGCCAACCCTCCACCCCACCCGCTCAGAGCCTGTGAAAAATTATAAAAATATCCGTACTACCTGGTCCACGGTTAGAGCGCTGGTACGTTAAGAGAGCTATGACAACGCGAGATGGAATCGAGATGACAAGCGAAAGCGGAGAATTGTTCGAGGGGACTCTGGTGCA
>SHXF01000094.1 GCA_009693435.1 Betaproteobacteria bacterium
GGACACCGCCCCGGACGCATCGAACCGCGCATGCGCAAACGACGGCCCAAACCTTACCCATGGCTGAAGGTCCCTCGCGCCGCAGCGCGACGGCTCATTCAACTCCACGGTCATCAATGATGGCTAAAGTAAGTGCCATTCCGCTTAAAATGCCTATTCGTTCATTCTTGCAACCGGGGCATGACGACTGCTGGTGGGGCATACCGAACCGCTTCGGATCGAACCAGGTTTGATTTCTCGATCGGTATCGCAGACCCCGGCCGCGCGCGCGTTGAGAGAAACAGGTGATCGAAAATGAAGCAATATAAAACGCAGGTTCTTGTCGTCGGTGGGGGCCCGGTCGGACTTGCGCTCGCGATCGAATTGGGGATGCGCGGCATCCGCTGCATTCTCGTCGAACGCAGGGATGGCTCGATTCCGCTGCCAAAGATGGGCGGCGTGAATGCGCGCACCATGGAATTCTGTCGGCGCTGGGGCATCGTTTCTCGGGTGCGGAGTGCCGGCTGGCCACCGGACTTTCCGCGGCGCATGATGTTCTGTACCAGCGTGCGCGGCCATATTCTCCGGAAGATCGAACTGGGCATGATGCGCCCTCCGGACCCATCGCAACCACTGACGACGAGTCCGGAGTCATTCATCCGTTGCCCACAGCAATGGTTCGACCCGATTCTGCGCGAGCGAGCGTATGAATTCGACACGAATGACTTGCGCTACCGCGCGCGGATGGAGCGATTCGAGGATCGCGGCAACGACGTGCGCGCAGAGATCACCGATGTTCCAAGCGGCGAAGTCCACGAGATCGTGGCCGATTACATGGTCGGTTGCGATGGCGCCAAGAGCGGCATCCGCGAGACATTGGATATACCTTCGGATGGAAATTCCCGATTGAGTTTTGAAGTAAATGTCTACTTTGAATCGTTTGCCCTGTTCGCCGGATACCCGGATCGGAAGGCCGTGATGTCATGGCTCGTCGGTCCGGAAGGCGTATGGGGTGCCCTGTCGACCGTGAATGGCCGCAGTTTATGGCGCTTGTGGTTATCCAACATGGATCCTTCGGTCGATCCGGAGTCCTTCGATGCGGCAGGCTATGTCCGTCGCGCCATTGGTGCGGACTCGCCGTTCGATGTGGTTGGCATGTTGCCTTGGGATCGGCAGCAACGGGTGGCGCGCCGCTATCGAGAAAATCGGATATTTCTTTGCGGGGACGCGATCCACAATCTCACGCCGACCGGTGGTTTCGGAATGAACACCGGCATCTGCGATGCGTATGACCTGGCGTGGAAGTTCGATGCCCTCTATTCGGGATGGGGCGGCGCAGGATTGCTCGATACCTATGAAACCGAGCGACGGCCAGTCGCCGTTCGCAATGTCGACGAGGCAACGCATACCTTTGACCAGGTGATGAACATCCCGCACTTCTCGAATATCGATGCGGATACGCCTCAAGGCGAAGCGGAGCGGATCACGTTACGCGACAGGCTGGAGCGCGGACATCTGCATCGGGAATACCAGAATGAAGGCATCGTATTGGGTTACCGCTACGATCCGTCGCCGCTGTGCATACCCGACGGATCGCCGGCGCCCGAGGACAAGGTGATGAGTTACGATCCGATCGCCCGGCCCGGATCGCGTGCGCCGCACGTCTGGCTGCCGGACAGTCGATCGACTATCGATTTATTGCTTGGCAGGCAGTTTACTTTGCTGCGGATCGGATCGGATGCGCCGCAATGGAGCGCGCTGGAAGATGCCGCGCGGCAACGCGCGGTACCGCTGCAAACGGTCGTACTCGACGGTCCGGATGCGCGACGACTCTACGAGCGCAAATTGGTGCTGGTTCGGCCCGACGGGCATGTAGCCTGGCGTGGAGATGTTCCTGCGCAGGATGCTGGAGCCGTGATCGACGTGGTCCGTGGCGCCCAATGCTTGCCCGTGGAGTCGATAGTTCCCGCAATTTATGGCTCGGTTCCGCCGAACATCGCGCGAAGGTGATCTCCGGCTGGCAACAAGAATGCCCACTGCACTTGCCCGGGTCGACCGGGCGGCGAGTGGCGTGGATGGTTTATCACCGCAAGGAAGGAGACACAAGTGGATGCGAAGAACAGAAGCTGTGAGGCGCACTGGAGTGCGAGCAGGCTCTTCAAGGCAATCGCTATGCTGGTGCTTGCCTCAGGTGCGGCCGTGTCGAGCGCGGGCGCATTGGCGCAGCAGAGCGCGGCTTATCCCGAGCGGCCGATCCGCATGATCATGCCGTTCGGCGCCGGAGGGCCTGCCGACTCCATGGCGCGCCTCCTCGCCAGGGGTATGGAAGCCAATCTCAACGTTGCGATCATCGTGGAAAACAAGGTGGGCGCTGGCGGACTTGTCGGCGCCGCCGAGGCGGCACGGGCCAAACCGGACGGCTACACGGTACTTTACACCGCCGGATCGGCCTACACGATTTCGCCGGCGATCACGCCCAGTATGCAGATCGACATGGCCAGACAGTTCATTCCCGTCAGCTATGGTCACCGGCAAGACATCGTCCTGGTCGTCAATTCGCAACTGCCCGTTCGCAATATCGATCAGTTTGTGGCGTATGCGAAGTCGCGGTCGCTGAATTATGCATCGCCTGGTCGCGGTACCTCGCCGCATCTGATGGTCGAAGTGTTGAAGGACAAGCTGGGTTTTCAGGCGACCCATATTCCCTACAAGAGCGGCGCGGATATGCAGCGCGCGGGACTGGCGGGGGAAGTGGAATTCTTCATGGATGCAGTCTCTTCCGCACTCCCGAATATCCGGAGCGGGCGGATTCGTGCGATCGCGCTTTCCGATACCAAGCGGGTCTCTACGCTGCCGGATGTGCCCACTTTCGCCGAACAGGGTGTGCAAGACATGGTGATGTACTCATGGGGCGCACTCCTGGTGCCCGCCGGGACTTCTCCGGCGATCGTCATCCGCTTGCATGCGGCGATGGTCGCGGCGCAGAAAGATCCGGATATCGTGGCCAGGATGAAGACTTTCAACGCCGAACCGTATCCAAGCACACCGCAGCAGGTCCGCGACGAGGCCGAAAAGGAAGCCGTCATGTGGACGCAGATGCTCAAGAAATTGAACCTCGTCGAGAATTGACCCGCCCCGCAATCGGTAGTGGAATTCAGGTGGCCTGATCCATGCCATGCGATGGTTTGATTGTCGTCATGGCTGCATGTTCCCGGGTGAGTTGAGCATGGGTGCGATTGGCGGATGCACTTGCCGCCTGCGGCTCGGCCTGGTTTCGGGTTAGGCCTTGCGATCGCCGGATTTTTCCCGATCCCAGAGCGTGTCCCGACAATCGATCGTCTGTTGCCGCAGCACGGATTTCTGAATCTTGTGTGTGTCCGTATGGGGCATTTCAGTGACGAAGCGGACGTAGCGCGGGACCATGAAGCCGGCGAGGTTGGCCGTGCAGTGCGCACTCAGGTCCGATTCGCTCAGGCGGCTATCATCGACCCGCATCACAACCGCGGTCACTTCTTCGTCGCCATTCTCATCGGGCAGGCCAAATACCGCGGCCTCCGCGACATCCGGGTGGTCCAGCAGCACCGCTTCCACCTCGAAGGTCGAGATGTTTTCGCCGCGACGGCGAATGGCCTCCTTTTTCCGTTCCATGAAGAACAGGTAGCCGTCTTCATCGAGGTAGCCATGGTCGCCGGTGTGCCACCACAGGTTGCGCTGCGCCGCCGCAGTGGCCTGCGGATTCTTGTAGTACCCGAGCGAGGTCGCCCAGGGATTATTGTTTCGTAAGACAATCTCTCCGTGCGTGCCCGGTGGCAAGTCGAGATCGTTCTCGTCGACGATGCGCAATTCGATACCGGGGCGCGGCCGCCCCGCCGATCCAAGCTTGCTCACCGGATCGAGCATGGTAAACGCGGTAGCCATCGTGTAGTCGCTCAATCCATAACTCATGATCGCCCGCACTCCGAAGCGACGCTCCCATTGGAGCGCATAGGAAGGCATCGGGGTGAGTACCGTGAAGCGCAGACGGTTGTCCGCGTCGAGTGCATGCTCCGGCCTGTGCCACAAGAAGTTGATCATCGAGCTCAGCAAGTGGGTGCCCGTGGCTCCGCTGCGACGGATCTCTTCCCAATAGCGGCTCACGGAAAACTTCCGCGACACGGCGATCGATGCACCCGCGACGATGCACCCCCAAGTGGTGCAGGCGTAAGCATTGACATGGTTCAGGGGCAGGGCGACGTAAAGCACATCATCGAAGCGGTAGCCATAGGTCTCTGCGGTGGACATGCCCATCTGGACTAAGGTGGCATGCGTATACATGTTCGCCTTCGACGGTCCGGTGGTGCCCGAGGTATACGTGAGCATGGCGATGTCGGTGAATTGCACGTCCACGGCGATTGGCGCATCGTCGGCCTCCGTCAGGTGCACAAACGCCTTCAGACGCGGGTCGACCGCCAGCGAATCGCCGGTGTCATCGGGCACCAGAAATGCCGCCCGGATCCGGTCCGGCGCAACAGCCAGGGTCTCCTGCATGCGGCCGGCTTCTGCGACGACCCAGGTCGAATCGGAATGATCGAGAAAGTAGTGGAGAAGCCGCCCGCGTGCGCTCGGAATGATCGGCACGGCAACGGCGCCCAATTTGCCCAGGGCAAAGTAGATCAGCAACTGTTCCGGGCAGTTGTCCATGATGACCGCAACGTGATCTCCGCGTGCCACGCCCTCGGCCGCCAGGCCGTTGGCAACCCGATTGGACAGACGATCGAGCTGCACCCAGCTGTAGCGGCGGCCGTCGTGCAGGAAATGAAGGAATTCCCGATCGCCATAGCGTCGGGCACGCTCGGCAAGCATCGCACCGATCGTCATGTCACGGTAGCTGGTGCCCCAGTTGGACATGCGGGCGCGTGGTGACGCGGCACTCATTGGAGGTCTCCCGCCGGTTCAGAGGCGATCGTTTCGTGTTTCAGCGATGGTTGCGCCCGGGTCAAGGTCTTGTGGCCACGTGTATGCAGGATGATGGAGTCGGAGTGCGATGGCATGGCGTCATTTTGATTCGGGGGCTCAGTTGTCTCGCGTCAAGAGCATGCAGCCGCTGAAGCCATTGGCAAACCCGGCGCTGACCGCCGCGATCCGCGGCGAATTGGCCACTTGTCGTGCACCGGCCTCGCCCCAAAGTTGCGTGCAGGCTTCGACGACGGTTCCGAGTCCGTGCTGCCGCCCGGCCGACAGCTGCCCGCCATGCGTGTTCAGTGGCAATTGCCCATCGAGGGCAATGCGATGGCCGCCCTCGACGAAGCTCCCGGCTTCGCCACGCCCGCAGAATCCGAGCGCCTCCAGCCAGAGAAACGTGAAGATGCTGTAGCCATCGTAGAGCTCCGCCAGATCGACGTCGCCCGGCTTCATGTCGGTACGGTTCCACATCATGGTCGCCGCATCGGAGCTGCAGGTATCCGTGAGACATTCGGGACGCCACCAGGTATCGGTCCGATGCATCGCCGAGCCGATTGCTTCGATCCGTATTGGCGGATGCGCGAGCCCGGCGGATTCATCGATCCGCGAAAGGATCAAGGCCATCGAGATGTCCACGGGCACATCGCAATCGAGCAGGCAAAGCGGTGTGGAAATGGGTCTGGCTACGAGGTAATCCTGGATCGTGAAGGGATCGCGGAACACCGCGCCAGGGTTCAGGCTGGCATGTTGCCTCGATGTGACCGCGATCTGACCCAATTGCTCCCGTGTTGAACCGAACTCGTGAAAATGCCGTGCGGCCATCATTGCCGCGACCTGGATGGGGGTGACGGCTCCGAATGGTACCGTCCACTCATGCACACCTTGAACGCGCTCGGAGCGGCTCCCCCAGGACGTACTGGAGCGGTTCTGGCTGCGGGCGGAGGCTTCGGCGATGGTTCGAAAGACCAGGACGTGATTGACCAGACCGGTTGCGATCGCTGCGGCCGCGTTGAAGATCGCGCCCAATTGGCCCGGAGTTTCGCGCGCGCCGCAGAACCAGTCGAGCTTCAGGCCGAGCGCCCGCTGGACCTCGTGCGCCCCCACCGGTGCCATTCCCGATCCATCCGCGACAAAGCCGGGCCAGCTGGACACGCCGTCGATGCGCCGCGTCTCGATGCCCGCCGAGGCAATCGCTCGCCGGCAGGCTTGAATGGTCAACGCGATCGGAGATGAGGGTGATGGGCGGCCCACGTCGGATAGGCCGATGCCGGTAATGGCGACCGTCTTTTCCAATACTTTCGAGGCTCTCATGCGGGATCTGGTTCGAAGAGGGGTAGCCAGACATCTTCCCGTTGCACGAACAAGACCTTCACCCGTTGGCCGATCAGCAGATTTTCAGGCGGTGCATTGATCACATTCGTGAGCAACCAAAGCCCCTGCTGCTCATCGAGCTCGACATAGGCAACCACATAAGGCTCGGTCATGTCCGGGCGCCACTTCTGATGATTGACAGTGAAGCTCACGATCCGCGCCCGACCGCTGACCGCACAGGGAGCGACGCCGTCGTCCTGGCAATGCGGACAGATCGGCAGTGGTGGGTGGTGCAGGCGGGAACAGGCCCCACATCGATGGATCATCAGCTCGCCGCGTGCCCCACCTGTCCAGAACGCCCGGGTCTCGGGCCGGACAAGAGGCAAGGGCAGGCTCAGGGGTGGGATTTCCATCGTCGGCAAGTTCAAGACTACGAATGACGCAGGCCAATAGACGATGGCGCATGCCGGAAATCCGGCGATGTCGTCGAGATCGGCGATGTCGTCGAGATCGACGATGTCGTCGAGATCGATAACGTCGGAAGAATTCGATTGCGTTTAGCCGCGACGACCAATGCTTCGGGAGCGACATCATGATCGACCGATCGAGGCAATCGAACCATCGGCAGCGGGCAGGCATTCACGCTTCGCATGGGATTTATTTCACCATCGGAAAGAGGTCGCGAGGCTGGCAATTCCCAGCACATCCGGATTCAGTCATCGCTGGTCTGATGCGGCGAGCGCGCAGACCGGCTGACCGGGCTGGCATGACGGCTGACTTCAAATAGCCTGCGCGCGCCAATGGTAGCACTGAAAAGCTGCGGCATTAGACTGTGTATCCATCGAAGTGACTGCCGGCGTTCGACGTTGGCGTCGCGGATTTGTCGCTCGGTGGATCGCGGCTGGCGTTGGGGTGCGGTGCGCTTACCTCAACCTACAATTCGTTTAATTATTCGGATAGTAAGGCTTTGCAACGCACTGTTACAGCCTGTTTTCGAATAAAAAACGTATAACATTAGCACGCAGGCCGTCGTTATTCCTTGCTCGCCTGGCTGCCTGGCTTCTGCGCGACCGGCCGTTTCGCTGCGGCGGCGAAGTCGCCGGCCTTGACGATGGAGAGGTTCGACAAGTCGATGTGGCGGCGCATCGCCTGGAGGATGTCGGCCGGTTTCAGTGCGGCGATGCGGCGTTCGAATTCCTCGTCCCACGCAAGGGTCCGGCCAAGGTACAAGTAGGAATTGAGGCGCGCTGCCAGGGATCCGTCGCGGGTGCGCACCAGGCGGCGCGCCTTGAGCATGCCCTCCCTGCCTTTTTGCACTTCCTCTCCGGTGAAGCCGTCGCCGAGCGCGCGCGCGATCTCCTCGCGGACCGACTGCTCCAGCTTCGCGCGATTCTCCGGCGCATAGATCGCCGACACGCCGAACTGGCCTTTGTCGTCGAGGCTGCCGATGCTGAGGAACGACCCGACCGAATAGGACAGGCCCTCGCGCTCGCGGATGCGCTGCGTGAGGCGCGCGTCGGACGCGCCGCCCAGCAGGTAGTTGCCCAGAATCAGCGCCGGATAGTCGGGATGATCATCGCGCATGCGCAGGTTCATGCCAGCGCGGTAGACCGCGTTTGCCTTGTCCGGTGTCTCGATCACGCTGTCCATCGCCGGAATCGCTTCATAGCGCGACCCGATGCGCGTGTAGCGGCGCGGGCTTTTCCAGTCATCGAACAGTTCGGCGGCGAGCTTCGCCACCTGCTCGGGATCGAACGCTCCCACCACCGCCATCTCCGCGTCGGAGGCGCCGACCAGGTCGGCATGGCAGCGCCGCACCTCGTCCAGGGTCACGCGCTTCAGGCGTTCGATGCGCTCCTCGGGTGTCGCCGAATAAAACCAGTGCTCCGGCGCGTAGGGGCTGAGGTGCCGCGACAACTGCACGCTGGCGCGCGCGCTGGGATCGCTACGGCTGGCTTCGACGCCGGTGAGGGCGGCGGTGCGCAACTGTTCGAATTCGGCTTCGGGAAAGGCGGGCTGGCGCAGCACTTCGGCGACCAGCCGCAGCGTGTCCGGCAGGCTGTCCCGCACCGTTTCAATGGAACCGCCTTCGTTGCCGACCCCGACCGAGGCCTTGAGCTGGTCGAATGCGTTGCGGATTTCCTCGCGTGATTTCAGGCGGGTGCCGCGCATCAGCATCGACCCGGCCATGCCGCAGGCCACGCTGCGGCCGGCCTTGGAGGCTTCGTCGCCCCAGCGCAGGTTGAGCTGCGCGACCACGGTGGCGCCGCGCGTCTGCTTGGGCAGCAAGACCAGTTTCAGTCCGCCCGGAAGCGTGCGGCGGATGAGGCGCGCTTCGATGCTCGCGGGCGCGGGATCGAAGGCTTCGCCCTGTGCCGTCACCGCCGAGCCGCGATAGTCCTTGAGCATGGCGGCGACATCCGGCACCGGCGGGATTTCGGCGCGATCGGCATTCGCTGTGGGCAGGAACATCCCCAAAGTACGGTTGGCCGGCTTGAGGTAGTGGGTGGCGACACGCTGCACGTCGGCCGCGCTCACCTGGCGCAGGCGGTCGCGATGCAGGAACAACATGCGCCAGTCGCCCATTGCCGCGGTATCGGACAGTATCCGTCCCAGTGAATCGGATTTGGCCACGGACATTTCCACGTCATTCAGCAATCGCATGCGCGCGCGTTCCACCTCGTCCTCGGTAACCGGGCTCTTGGCGAAGCCTTCCAGCGTGTCCAGCAGCGCGTCGCGCGCCGCGTCCAGCGAGGATTCCTGGCGCACCGACGCGCCGAAATAGGCGTAGCCCGCTTCGCGTTGCTGCAGTTCCGAGCCGAACGCCGAGCTGGCCCGGCCGCTTTGCACCAGCGCGCGGTGCAGCCTTCCGGAGGGCGTATGGCTGAGCAGGGCGACGAGGATGTCGACCGCGGCGTAATCCGCGTGGGTGCCGGGCGGCAGGTGATACATGGCGGAAACCAGTTGCACGTCGCCGCTGCGCCGCAAGGTCACGGCGCGCTCGCCGTCCTGGGTCGGCTCCACGGTATAGGTGGGGCGCAGCGTGCGTGTCGGCTTCGGCAGTTTGCCGAAGCGCCGCTGCACCAGCGCCAGCGCGGTGGCCTCCTCGAACTTGCCGGCGATGATCAGCACGGCGTTGTCCGGCTGGTAATAGTGGCGGTAAAACGCTTGCAGGCGGTCGATCGACACGTTTTCGATATCGGAACGCGCGCCGATGATGGCGCGGCCGTAGTTGTGCCACAGGAATGCCGTCGCCGCGACCCGCTGGCGCAGCACGCTGGAGGGATTGTTCTCGCCGGACTCGAATTCGTTTCGCACCACGGTCATTTCCGCGTCGAGATCCTTTCTCGACACGAACGAATTGAGCATGCGATCAGACTCCAGGTCGAGCGCCCAGTCCAGGTTGGCGGTGCTGGCCGCAAGCGTCTCGAAATAGTTGGTCCGGTCGAAAGAAGTGGTGCCGTTCCAGCGCGCCCCGTACTTGACGAAATCGCCTTTCGGGTTGGGCCGGCGCGGCGTGCCCCTGAACAGCAGATGCTCCAGCAGGTGGGCCATCCCCGATTCGCCGTAGCCTTCGTGCCGCGATCCCACCAGATAGGTGATGTTCACCGTGATGGTGTCGATCGACTCGTCGGGAATGAGCAGCACCTTCAGGCCGTTGGCGAGCCGGTATTCGGTCACGCCCTCGACGGTGGTGATTTTCTCCATTCCTTTAGGGACTGCGCCTGCGGGAACCGCTCCTTTGGCGATTGCGGCTGGCGGCGCGGACTTCGCTGAGGTCGCCGGCGTGCCCGCGGCGCGCTGGGCCGCCGCAATGGGTGCGCCGGTGGCGAGTACGGCAAGCGAAACGGCCAGCGCTGTCAGGACATACGGGAGGCGATGCATGGGCGTCTTGTGCCTCTTCGGCTAGGGTTAATGTGTGTCGGGTGGCGGACCGCCGGTCTTCGCGTCGGGCCGGATCAACTGACGCGGACGCAGCAACCGCGGGCGGTCCCCGCGCGGGGCAGTGGGCGCAGGCAAGGCGCTCAGCCGCTGCATTGCGCTGCAGTCGGATTTTAGCCGATGCGCAGGCGCGGGCAGGCCCGGGCTTGAAAATCCGGGTTGCAGGCCCCATCCTCGACTGGTTCCGGCAATAACCGGTGTGCAACCAGAAGGCAAATCATGACGACTGAAACCGCAAAAGAAACCCTTGGATTTCAAGCCGAGGTCAAGCAACTCCTGAACCTGATGATTCACTCCTTGTACAGCAACAAGGAAATTTTCCTCCGCGAACTGATTTCCAATGCTTCGGACGCGGCCGACAAGCTGCGTTTCGAAGCACTGTCCGACAATGCGTTGTACGGCGCCGATGCCGACCTGAAAATCCGGGTCAGCTTCGACAAGGCGGCACGGACCCTTACCATCGCCGACAACGGCGTCGGCATGTCCCGCGAAGAAGTCATCCACAACATCGGCACCATCGCCAAGTCGGGCACGCGCGAATTTTTTCAAACCTTGACGGGCGACCAGGCGAAGGACGCCAACCTTATCGGTCAGTTCGGCGTCGGCTTTTACTCGTCCTTCATTGCCGCCGATCGCGTCACCCTGACCACGCGCCGCGCCGGGTTGCCGGCCGACCAGGCGGTGCGCTGGCAATGCGACCTCGCCCAGGGCGGCGGCGAATACAGCATCGAGGCGGTGGAGCAAGCCGCTCGCGGCACCGAGGTGGTGCTGCACCTGCGCGAAGGCGAAGACGAACTGCTCGACGATTACCGACTGAAAAGCATCATCCGCAAGTACTCAGACCACATCGCCATCCCGATCATGATGAAGAAATACGAATGGGACAAGGACAAGGGGGAGCAGGTCGCAACGGACAAGGAGGAGTCGGTCAATCAGGCCAGCGCGCTGTGGGCGCGGCCGAAGTCCGAGGTGACAGAAGAACAGTACCGCGAGTTCTACAAGCACGTGGCGCATGACAACGACGAGCCGCTGGCCTACACGCACAATCGGGTCGAAGGCCGCCAGGAGTACACCCAGCTACTCTACCTGCCCGCGCACGCACCGTTCGATCTCTGGGACAGGCAGAACCGGCGCGGCATCAAGCTCTACGTGCGCCGCGTGTTCATCATGGACGACGCCGAGCAGTTGATGCCGGCCTACCTGCGCTTCGTGCGCGGGGTAGTCGACTCGGCCGACCTGCCGCTCAACGTGTCGCGGGAAATCCTGCAGCAGAGCAAGGACATCGACGCCATCCGCTCCGGCTGCACCAAGCGCGTGCTGTCGCTGCTGGAGGACCTGGCGGAAAACAGCAAGGACAAGTACACGACCTTCTGGAAGGAATTCGGCAAGGTGATCAAGGAAGGCGTGGGCGAGGACTTTGCCAACAAGGATCGCCTCGCCAAATTGCTGCGCTTCTCGAGCACGCAGACCGACGGCGAGGATCAGGCGGTATCGCTCGCCGACTACGTGGCGCGGATGAAGGAGGGGCAGGACAACATCTACTACGTCACCGCCGAAACCTTCCTGTCGGCGAAGAACAGCCCGCACCTGGAAATATTCAGGAAGCGGGGCATCGAGGTACTGCTGCTGTCGGAACGCGTGGACGAATGGATGGTGTCCAACCTGCACGAGTTCGAGGGCAAGCAGCTGCAGTCGGTCGCCAAAGGCGGGCTGGACCTGGGCAAGCTGGAAACCGAGGCAGACAAGAAGGAACAGGAGCAACTCACCGGCGAATACAAGGAACTGCTCGCGAAGCTGAAAGAGGCGCTGGGCGACAAGGTGAAGGACGTGCGCGTCACCGCTCGCCTGACCAGTTCACCCGCCTGCCTGGTCGCCGACGAACACGATCTGGGGGGGAACCTCGCCCGCATACTCAAGGCGGCCGGACAGTCGGCGCCGCAGACCAAGCCGATCCTCGAAATCAACCCGACGCACCCGATGGTGCAGCGGCTGAAGTACGAGGAGCCGCGCTTTTCCGACTGGGGGCACCTGCTGTTCGACCAGGCGCTGCTTGCCGAGGGCGGGCAACTCGAGGACCCCGCCGGTTTCGTCAAACGACTCAACGAGCTCATGCTCGAAATGGCCGGGAGCGGACCGTCGCGCATCATCATGCCGGGATAGTCGCAGGACGCATTGGCGAAGCCGGGATAGAGACCAACCGTTCCCGCAGGACGCGCGCTGAAGGTCTTCTATTCCGACCACTTCGTCCTGCCGCTGCCAGCCGGGCATCGTTTTCCCATGACCAAGTACGCCCGCTTGCGGGAACGGGTGCTGGCGGGCCCGCTGCAGGCCGAGTGCCGGGTGCCGGAGGCGGCGAGCGATGCCCAGATCCTGCTCGCGCATGATGCGGACTATCTGGAGCGGTTGAAGCAAGGCACGCTTGCTCACGCGGAAATCCGCCGCATCGGATTTCCCTGGTCGGCTGAAATGGTGGAGCGCTCGCGCCGGTCGAGCGGCGCAACCATCGCCGCCTGCCGCGCCGCGCTCGCCGAGGGCATCGCAGCGAACCTGGCGGGCGGCACGCATCACGCATTCCGCGACCGGGGCGAGGGCTATTGCGTGTTCAACGACAGCGCCATCGCCGCGCGCGTGCTGCAGGCGGAGGGCTCGATCAGCAGGGTGCTGGTGGTGGATTGCGACGTGCACCAAGGGAACGGCACGGCGTCTATTTTCTCCGGGGACGAGAGCGTGTACACCTTCTCCATCCACGGCGCGAACAACTTTCCCTTTACCAAGGTAGCGAGCGACCTGGACATCGCGCTCGAGGACGACACGGGCGATGCGGCCTATCTGCAGGCGCTCGCGGGCGGGCTCGCGACGGCGCTCGCGCAGTCGCAACCGGGTCTCGTGATCTATCTTGCCGGCGCGGATCCGTACGTCGATGACCGCCTCGGGAAATTGGCTCTCACCAAGCAGGGATTGCTTGCGCGCGACCGTCTGGTGATTGAAACCTGCGCGCAACGCAGCCTGCCGGTGGCCGTCACCATGGCGGGCGGCTATGCGCGGCACATCGATGACACGGTCGATATCCACTACCAGACGCTGGAAACCGCGGCCTGGCACTGCAACCGGTAGCACCCGGGCACGACCATCGTAGGGCGCGGATTCATCGCGCCATGGTCGCGGGAAAACCACCGGTATTCGGCGCGCTGAAGCCGCGCCCTACGGCTGCGCTCTAGCGAACGACCCGCTGCGAACGCAGGACCGCGAAGACATCCGCATGCTGCTGAAAAACAACCTATCCAAACTGGACATGTCCGAAGTACGCGAGTATTTTCTTCTCTTCAACAGGGAAAACCTGCTCGATGAACTCCTGCGCTGATCCCGCCGAATCTCCGATTGCCGCAAACGCCGGCCTCACGGTGCCGGCGCCGCATGCGGACGACCCTTATCGCGTGCTCGATGAGCTGATGGCGGTAATCGAGGCGCTGTGCCCTGTTTGGCCGGAACGCGGAACTTTCAAGGACGGGGGCCAGTGGCTTCTTTGATGGTGCGGCCGCACGCGCATTACGAAACGCGGTCCACCAACTTTATTTTTGGCATGGCGCCCGTTCGCGTTGCCGATACGAGGCACCTCGGCTTTTTGAGCCGGAAAACGATTCCATCATCGCCAGAATGTATCGCTCGTTTTGCATGGTATTGGCGGGAGGGGGTGAGCAACGCGGCATCGGGATCGAGAATAGCAACGGGCGATTCAATTGCACCGAACCGGAGCCGGCAATTTGATCGGTGTAATCTCTTGCTGTAGACTAATCTGACTAGTCAGGAGTAGAACCATGGAAAAACTCAGTATTTACAACGCCAAGGCGCACTTCTCCAAGGTCATCGAAATGGCGGAGTCCGGCCGCGAAACCGCGATCACCAAACACGGACGCGTAGTCGCCCGGATCGTCCCGGCTCAAGAACCCGTCTGGGACCGCTCCGATGTGTTGGATGAGGTCGAGGCTTTGCGCAAGAAACTCGCGGTGAAGAAGGCATTCAGCATCGCGAAATTGATGGCTGACGGCCGCCTCTAATGGCGTTTGTTCGAGATGCTTCGGTTGCCGTGGCGTGGGTAGTGTCAAGCCAATCCACTGCCTACACGCGGCGGATTCGATTGTTGGCCAAGCGCGAGCCCTACCACGTGCCATCGATCTTTCACGCTGAGGTCACCAACGTCCTGGTCACTCTGCAACGCCGCGCGATTCTTAACGAAAGTGGCGCGGCTGCGGCGGCGGATGTGCTCGAACGGCTTGCGCCCGTGGTTCATCCCCTGAAATTGGGCATCCTCGAATTAAGGGATCTGGCGTTGCGTCATGGTCTAAGCGCTTACGACGCAAGTTACCTTGCGCTCTCCTTGGAGCTCAAGCTCCCCATTGCTTGCGGCGATCGGCCTTTGCGCAACGCACTTAAAGCCGCGGGCGTGCGGCTCGCGTGAGTAGTCTTAGGTCCATCGCAGTATTGGCGCTACAAATCGGCGCTAAGTCGGGCGCACGCCGCCAGCGCAGCATCACGTCGTATCCATCAGACCTGTCTGTGTCGCGCTGCGTCTGTCGATTGACGATTAACGCGTCTCGATATACATTGCGCGATGACGATACGCTCCTTCCGGTGTGCCGACACTGAATCCCTTTTCGAAGGGAAAGGCGCCAAACGATTCAGAAACATCGAGAGCGTGGCGCAGCGAAAGCTCCAAATGCTTGAAGATGCCGTGGAGTTGCGCGACTTGAAATCGCCCCCCGGCAATCGCCTGGAGGCTTTGAGCGGCGACCGTGTAGGCCAGCACAGCGTCCGTATTAACAAGCAGTGGCGTGTGTGTTTTGTCTGGACCAAGGCGGGGCCGGAAAACGTTGAAATAGTTGATTATCACTGAGAGGCAGAGCATGGCCACCAACAAAATGCGACCGATTCACCCCGGAGAGATTCTTCGGGAGGAATATCTTGTCCCGCTGCAAATGACTGCGCATGCCTTGGCAGTGGCGCTGCGCGTTCCCGCACCCAGGATCAACGATATTGTTCGAGAGCGGCGATCCGTCACGCCGGATACCGCCTTGCGACTGGCCCGCTATTTCAACACCACCGCACAGTTCTGGATCAACCTGCAAAGCTCGTTTGACCTGAAGCAGGCCGAAAGCGAATCAGGGCGCAAAATCGCCGCGGAGATACGACCGATGGCGCGGGTCGCATAGGATTCGCCGTCCCCACGACTACCCGGAAACCGACAGGCAAATCCAAACTCGAGCATCGATGCCCACATTTCTCGGGGCATCAAGACTCCAGAATCGCACATTCCCACCACCAATAAAACGGCGCGCCTTCTAGCGAAGGCGCGCCGCATCGGCACAGCGACGTTGATGCTCCGCCGGCGGAGCATCACGCCATTTTCATCAGGCCTGGGTAAGCATCGTTTCGGCGTTGGAGACTTCGAATTTGCCGGGACCTTCCACGTTCAGCGACTTGACTACGCCGTTGTCCACCAGCATGGAATAACGCTGCGAGCGCACACCCATGCCGCGGGCTGTGAGGTCCATTTCGATGCCCAGTTTCTTGGTGTAATCGGCGCTGCCGTCGGCCATCATGCGCACCTTGCCCTGACTTTTCAGTTCCCGGCCCCAGGCGCCCATGACGAAGGCATCGTTCACCGAGATGCACCAGATCTCGTCGACTCCCTTGCCTTTCAGCTGGTCGAAGTTCTTCACGTAACTCGGCACGTGCTGGGCCGAACAGGTCGGGGTGAATGCGCCGGGGAGGCCGAAGACCACGATCTTCTTGCCTTTGATCATGTCTTCCACCTTGAAGGCGTTCGGCCCGACGCTGCAGCCTGGCTGCTCGGTTTCCACGAATTCGGTCAGTGTTCCTGCGGGCAGGCTGTCGCCTACTTTTATAGTCATAACATGCTCCTGGTTGGTTGGGCGCGGTAGGATCCACCAGAATGCGCGCCTTGTCAAAGCGACAAGCTACGCCATAACTCCGCTTTAACTGATGTCCTGACCGCCACGGTAACCACGCCCAGACGCGGAACTAGTTCTCCTATGTGGCTGGGCGTTATCTGCCTCTTTTAACACTGACCAGATTTCTTAGAGCGGAAATATTCGCCCTTTTGGGG
>SHXF01000095.1 GCA_009693435.1 Betaproteobacteria bacterium
ATGTGGCTGGGCGTTATCTGCCTCTTTTAACACTGACCAGATTTCTTAGAGCGGAAATATTCGCCCTTTTGGGGAACGGGGCGCTCGCGAAAATCCTTTCTGAACAATGACATCCTTTATGCGCAGATGGCTTAGAGCGGAGTTATGGAGAACGCTGCGGGGCAGCATTTCAGGTTCAGCCAGTTATCGATGCTGTCAGTGTCTCGAGCACCTTGGCGGTCGGTATGTCACTGCTGATCTTGGCGGCACCGAGGCGCTCCAATACGATAAATCGTAACCGGCCGTGCTCGATTTTCTTGTCCACGCTCATCAACTGGAGCATGCGTTCCGGGGTAAGCCCGGACACGGTGGCAGGAAGCCCGGCGCGACGGATCAGGGCCACGATCCGGGCGTGCTCTTCTGTTCCGATCATGCCCAACCGATGCGAGAGATCCGCCCCCATGGCCATGCCTGCCCCGACCGCCTCGCCGTGGAGAAATGTGCCATAGCCGAGTCCGGTTTCTATGGCATGGCCGAACGTATGGCCGAAATTGAGGAGCGCCCGCGCACCTAGTTCTCGTTCATCCCCGGCAACGACTTCGGCCTTTATCTCGCACGATCGCCGCACCGCGTGGGCCAATGCGTCTGCGTCGCGAGCCAGCAACCGCTCAATATTTGCCTCAAGCCATGCAAAGAATGCCTTGTCCAGAATAACGCCGTGTTTGATTACTTCGGCCAGTCCCGCCTTTAGCTCACGCTCCGGGAGCGTCCTCAGGGTATCCATGTCGGCCAGCACCAGCTTCGGCTGGTAGAACGCCCCGATCATGTTTTTAGCGAAAGGATGATTGATAGCCGTCTTGCCCCCGACAGACGAATCGACCTGAGCGAGCAAGGTCGTGGGAATCTGTATGAAAGGAACGCCGCGCTGATAAGTCGCCGCGGCAAATCCCGTGAGATCCCCGATAACTCCGCCTCCCAATGCGATAAGGGGCGTTTGGCGGTCGCAGCGCTGCGCGATGAGTGCATCGAATACGCAATTGAGTGTGGCCCAGTCCTTGTGTGCCTCGCCGTCCGGGACGACGATCCTGACCGTATCCAAGCCCGCCGCCGATAAGGTCTCGGAAAGCATTTCAAGGTACAACGGCGCAACGGTGGTGTTGGTAACGATTACAGCCCGGCGCCCGGTCAGTACCGATTTGACCAGATCGGCGCGCGCCAGCAATCCCGTACCGATGTGAATCGGATAGGCGCGCTCGCCCAGCGCTACGCGGAGAGGTTGCAAAGTCCCTCCAGCCGGGGCAATAACGCTCCCACCAGGTTGGTTGCGCTTTGCCGACCGGTATCGACGACGAGATCCGCAACCTCCCGATATAGCGGATCCCGCTGCTCGTACAACTGTTCCAGACGCACCCGTGGATCCTCCGTCTGCAACAACGGCCGGGTCCGGTCATGGCGCGTCCGCAGCCACAAGTCCTTCGGTTGGCCATGTAAATAGACGACGCAGCCGCGTGAGCTCAGGATTTTGCGGTTCTTTGCCTCGATAACCGCGCCACCGCCGGTTGCGAGTACCAGATTATCCATCGCCGTCAGACGGTCCAGTGCTTCCGTCTCGCGCTTGCGGAAGCCGGCTTCGCCTTCGATCTCGAAGATCACGGAGATGCGTACACCGGTCCTCGTTTCGATTTCCTGGTCGGAATCCAGAAATGTCCTGCCAAGACGCGCGGCCAGCGCCCGGCCGACCGTGGTCTTCCCTGCCCCCATCATGCCGACCAGGAATATGTTATTCGAAGGTGTCACAGAATTATTGTAGCAACCCGATGGTGGACGAATGCGGCGAGGCGTCCCGGAATCACGATGCAGACCAAGGGCGAAGGACAAAAAAGGCCGTCCGGAGACGGCCTTTTCAATGCGAAAATCTCAGCGCTGCCCGAGACGGTCCTGCACCATACGAGGCGTTATGAACACCAGCAACTCGGTCTTATTGTCGCGCCGTGCGGTGTTCTTGAACAGATTGCCGAACCATGGCAGGTCGCTTAACACCGGCACACCCGTCCTCGTGGTGCTGGTGTCCTGAGTGTAGATGCCACCGATCACCACCGTGCCGCCATTTTCCACCAGCACTTCGGTCTTGACGTGCTTGGTGTCGATCGTGACGCCGCCCGCGAGGACCTGGCCCACCGCATCCTTGTTGATATCAAGCGTCATGATGATGTTGCCGTCCGGCGTGACCTGCGGCTTAACCTTCATGGCAAGCACTGCCTTGCGGAAGGACACAGATGTCGCGCCGCTGGAGGTCGACTGCTGGTAGGGTATTTCCGTTCCCTGTTCGATCAGGGCTTCGACATTGTCGGCGGTCAAAACGCGCGGACTGGATATGATCTTGCCTTTTCCATCCTGTTCCAGCGCGGAGATTTCGAGATTCAGAAACCTCGTCGCCGCCTGGTTGAACAGGATCAGCGAGAACTGCCCCGGCGTCGAGAAACCGCTGACTGCCGTGGCAGGCAGGTTCACCGACATCGAATCCCCGAAAAAATTGGGAACAGGCGAGGCGATCTGGTTACCAAAGCCAGTACTTGCGAGACCGCCGCCGACAATGGTTCTGATACTCCTGTCGCCCAGAGTTGTCCTGCTGGCAGCGGCGTTGTAGCCTAATCGCGCTCCGAGGTTTTTCGAAAACACGTCATTCGCTTCGACAATGCGCGCTTCTATCAGTACCTGGCGGACCGGAATATCGACTTTGAGAATTAGCCGGCGAATTTCGTCCAGCTTGGAAGGGACATCCTGAATGAACATCTGGTTTGTCCGCGGATCCCATATGGCGCTACCGCGCTTGGACAGAATACGCTGCTTGTCGTCCGTGAGGATTTTTGCAAAGGTGTCCGCCTTTGCGTAATTGAGCTGGAAGGTTTCCGTTCGTACAGGCTCGAGTTCGATGATCTGCGCCTGCGACTCGAGCGCCAGTTTTTCCTTGGTCGCCAGTTCATCGCGCGGCGCGATCCATACCACGCTGCCGTTCTTGCGCATGTCCAGACCCCGGGTCTGCAGAATGATGTCGAGCGCCTGGTCCCAGGGCACGTCCTTCAGCCGCAAGGTCAGCGCGCCCTGAACGGTATCGCTGGTAATGATGTTCAGGTCGGTGAAGTCCGCGATCACGTTGAGGACGCTGCGCACCTCGACGTTCTGGAAATTGAGTGATAGCTTTTCGCCGCTGTACCCGCCCTTGCTGCCTTGCACCAGCTTGTTCGGGTCGTACTGGATCGGTTTGACTTCGATCACGAACTGCGTTTCAGTCTGATAGGCATTGTGCTCCCACAGGCCGCGCGGCTCGATGACCATACGCACGTTTTCGCCCTGTGTGAAAGTGCTGATGTTTTGTACCGGCGTGGCGAAATCCAGCACGTCCAGCCGGCGGCGCAATGAATCAGGCAGCGTGGTCTTGAGGAATTCGACAACCAGGGTCTGTCCCTGCTGTCTTATGTCGATACCAGTCGAAGCATCCGACAAGTCCACCACTATCCTGCCTTCGCCCAGCTGGCCGCGGCGAAAATTGATGTCTTTCAATGCATGTGACCGGTCTGCGGTTCCTTCAGCGAAGCGCGACATGGCTCCAGCAGACGATTTCGCGATCGCTGCCCCGGCTAGCGTGATAACCAGATTGCGGCCGCTTACCGCGCTCTGGTACTGAACCAGGTTACGAAGGTTCAGCACGATCCGCGCCCGATCACCTGACTGGACTATGTTCACCGAGCGCAGTTCGCCCTCACCGACATCGATGGAGTTTCGGCCCAAACCGTTGGCGGTTCCCGGAAAATCGAACGCGATCCTTGCAGGATTGGTGACAGTGAAACTGGCCGGCGGTGCTGTCATCGGCGCTTTCATGGTGATGCGAAGCTCGACCTGCCCGCCCATCTGCACCACGTTGAAGGATTCAATGGCGTTTTGCTGCCCCCATGCGGCCTGCGAGAGCGCGACAAATCCCACGGCTGCAAACACCAGCCCGCGGCAAGCTCGTTTTATGCTAATCATTTTCCACCCCCGGCCTCTTGAAGCTGCAGCGTACCCTGGCGCTCGGTCCATTCGCCTTCGGCATCCTGGACGAGCTCGCGGAGCTGAATCTCATTATCGGAAATACCCGTGATCAGCCCGAAGTTCTGGCCGAGGTAACTTCCCACCTTGACCCGATACAGACTGGCATCGGCTTTTATCAGGGCGGAGTAAGTCTTGCCCTGCTGCAGGACGCCGACCATCTTGAGTGTCTCGATCGGGAAAGTCTCGAGAGGCTCCTTCGGACGTTCTGTGTCCGGCTTGAGCTTGTTGGTTGTGGGGCCCCCGGTCTTGGTGACCAGTTCTATCTTGGCCGGCCCGAACGGATCCGGCATGTCGGCAGCCTGGTAAGCCACCGGCTCGTAGGGCTTCACCACCGGCAGGGGATCGATGCGTCCGCGCAGGTCCTTGGTGAGGGTCTTCAACTCTTCTTTCAGGTCGCTATGCTCCTCGCCCCCGCAAGCCGCAAGCGCGATCCCCATAAGGATGATTGCAAGCCGTTTCATTTCTTGCCAGCCTTGGGTCCCTTGGCGGCCCTGCGCTGCGCCGACACTTCATCGTCGTCCAGATAACGGAATGTCTTTGCCGTTGCTTCCAGCGCCAGCCCGTCCTTGCTTGTCGCGAGGGACAGGTCGTTGAGGGTAACGATACGCGAAAGGCCGCCGATATCGCTCGCGAACTGACCAACGTCATGGTATGTCCCGTTGATCCTCAACTGGATGGGAAGTTCGGCGTAGAACTCCCGCAGCGTTTCCTGGGCTGCAGGCTTGAACAGCTCGAACTGCAATCCGCGACCAAGCCCCGCCTGATTGATGTCGACCAACAGTGCTTCCATCTGCGACTTGTTGGGCAACTGCTTGAGCAGCGCGCCGAATGAACTTTCTATCTCGCGAACCTGCTGGCGGTGAAGGTCGAGATTCACAGCCTGCTGTTTTTTCTTTACGTATTCTTCCTTGAGCTTGACTTCCTCGACCTGGCCGGAATCCAGGGAGTCCATCTGCCCCTGCCAGTCACCGACGAATCCACCGGCGATCAATGCTATGAACAGAACGAGCAATGCCAAGCCCTTCGGCAACGCCGGCCAGGTGCCGGGATCCTTGAAATTGAGATTCTTGAATTGATCGAGAATTTGCTTCATTTCGAATCAACCCTTCTTGGCGGCGGCATCGGCCGCCTTTCCTGCCTTGGCGCCGTCTTTTCCAGCCTTGCCCGCATCTTTTTCGTCAGATTGCGTCGGCTGAAGACTGACATTCATCGTGAATTCCGACACTCGCTTGTTGTTCACCGTCGCAGCCTTGATTTCCACCAGGTCCGGGTTCTGCAGGTAGGGCGACGCGCTGAAATTGCGCATCAGAGTCGAAACGCGCGCGTTGTTTTGGGCATATCCGACGAGATTAATGCGCAATCCGGTCTGCTTGACAGTTCTCAAGTACACGCCGTCGGGGACTTGCCGAACCAGTTGCTCCAGAAGATGAACCGACTGGGCACGATCGGATTGCAGTCTCTCGATCACCTGCTTTCGCGCCAGGAGCGCCGCAATCTCGTCTTTCAACTTCTTGATCTCGTCGATTTCCTTCTCCAGCCGCGCGTTTTCTTTTTTCAGAAAATCGTTACGGTCGTTCTGGATTGAAAGGTGGGCGGCAAATATGCCGTGAACCAGGATCACTATTGCGACCGCCAGCACGCTGACCATGCCGGCAAGTATTCCAAGCTGCTTGCGCTGCGCGCGCCGGCGGGCATCGCGCCAGGGCAACAGATTGATGCGCAGGCTCACGAGTCAAACCTCCGCATTGCCAGACCGCAGGCAACCATAAGGGACGGTGCATCCGTTACCAGTTTCTTCAGCTGGATGCGCGGTGAAATTGACATGCTGGCAAAGGGGTTTGCCACGAGCGTGTTGACCTGTGTCCGGGTGGTCACGACCTCGTCCATGCCGGGAATGACCGCCGATCCCCCCATGAGAAGAATGTGTTCGATACTGTTAAATTGGGACGAGGTGAAGAAGAATTGCATGGCGCGCTGCACTTCCAGCGCCGCCGCCTCCATGAACGGTTGCAGCACTTCCGTTTCGTAGTTCTCGGGCAATCCTCCCGAACGCTTTGCCGCCTCCGCCTCCTCCAGGCTCATGCCGTATTGCCGCATGATGTCCTGCGTAAGCTGTACCCCTCCAAAAGCCTGTTCGCGCGTGTAAATGGACTGATCGTTGCGCAAAACGGTGATATTCATGACTTGGGCACCGATATCCACCAGCGCCACGTTCTGGTCATGCCCGTCATCCGGGAACTGTTTCTTGATCAAGTCGAAAGACGTTTGCATGGCATAGGATTCCACGTCCATGACCAGTGCCTTCAACCCGGCAGCCTCTGCCACCGCGACCCGGTCCTCGACTTTTTCCTTGCGCGACGCCGCAATCAGAACCTCAACTTCCTCCGGATTCGACGGCGCCGGCCCCACCACCTGGAAGTCAAGGTTCACCTCTTCCAGCGCAAACGGGATGTACTGGTTCGCCTCCGACTCCACCTGCAGTTCCAGTTCCTCTTCCCGCAGACCCGCTGGGACGACAATTTTCTTGGTTATCACTGCGGCGGTGGGAAGCGCCATGGCAACATTCTTGGTGCGGGTCGCCAGTTTTTTCCAGGCACGCTGGATTGTTTCAACAACCTGCTCCAGATTGGTGATATTGCCGTCCACCACCGCATCCTTTGGCAGCGATTCGATGGCATAGCGCTCAACCCGCCGGACGCCCTTTCCAGCATCGACAATTTCCACCATCTTCACCGACGAAGAACTGATGTCCATGCCGAACAAAGGAGGAGACTTGGGCTTGAAGATATCGAGCTGCAAACCGAAAATTCCTTTCAGTTATGGCCGCTTAGGTGCATAAAGTATAATCTACGTTAAATGCTAGCAACAACTCCACACCCTGTAAAGCAAATTTTTCAGGCACATAATATTAACGCTTGGGCGCCAGTTCTGCGCCAGTCCGTATAATTGCATCGGACTCACACGATCGAAAGCCTTCAAATGTTGTGGCGCTGGTTTGCTTTTCCGGCAGTTGCGCTTGCCGGGTTGGTCATGATGGGTCTGGCGGTTGCCGCCTTCGTCCTGCTCCTTGCCCTACCCAACCTGCCGTCCATCGAGATCCTGACCGACTATCAGCCGAAGATCCCACTGCGCGTCTATACATCCGACGGGGTGCTTATTGGCGAGTTCGGCGAGGAGCGTCGTTCGCTGGTGAGCATAGCCGACGTCCCGGCCCTGATGAAACAGGCGATCCTCGCCGCGGAAGACGAGCGTTTCTACCAGCACACTGGAGTAGATTACATCGGCGTACTGCGCGCCGCCTACTCCAACCTCATCAGCGGCGGCAAGCGTCAGGGCGCGAGCACCATCACCATGCAGGTGGCGCGCAACTTCTTCCTGTCCAGCGAGAAGACAATCACCCGCAAGCTGTACGAGGCGCTGCTCGCGTTCAAGATCGAGGCCGGCCTCAGCAAGGAGAAGATCCTCGAGATCTATGTCAACCAGATCTATCTGGGCCAGCGGGCCTACGGATTCGCCGCCGCGTCGCAGATTTACTTCGGCAAGCCGCTGGCGAAAGTCAGCGTAGCCGAAGCGGCGATGCTCGCCGGTCTGCCCAAAGCACCCTCCTCGTTCAACCCGGTTGTAAATCCCAAACGCGCCAAACAGCGCCAGCTTTACGTTTTGAGGCGCATGCACGAACTGGGGCATATCGACGACCAGCAGTTCGCCGAGGCGCAAAAAACATCGCTCTCGGTGAAGCGCGAAATCAATGACTTTGCCGTGCACGCGGAGCATATCGCCGAGATGGTCAGGCAGATTTTGCAGGATCGCCATCCGGACGATGTGTACACGCGCGGCTATCGTGTCTATACAACGGTACGCAAATCCGATCAGGAGGCCGCATACCAGGCCCTGCGCAAGGGCCTGGTCGACTATGACCGCCGCCACGGGTACCGCGGACCCGAAGCGTACGTGGAACTGGCCCCCGACGCCGGCGAGGACGCATACGAAGATGCCCTTTCGGACGTGGCCGACAGCGACGATTTGCTGGCCGCCCTGGTGCTCGATGCACGTCCGCAGCAGATCAAGGCCTATCGGCGGGGCGGGGAGACCATTGTGCTGTCCGGCGAGGCTTTGAAATTCGCAGTTCGCATGCTGGACGACAAGGCGCCGCCCAACAAGAGTATCCGCCGCGGCGCAATCATCAGAATCAGTCGCGAACCGAAACTCGGCTGGCAGATTGCGCAAGTGCCGGAGGCCGAGGGCGCATTCGTGTCACTTGATCCGCAGACGGGCGCCGTTCGCTCGCTCGTGGGAGGCTTCGATTTCAACCGCAACAAATATAACCACGTCACCCAGGCGTGGCGCCAGCCCGGATCGTCGTTCAAACCCTTCATTTATTCGGCATCGCTGGAGAAAGGGTTCACGCCCGCGACCATTGTCAATGATGCGCCTATTGTGGTTGACGCATCGCTTACGGGCAGCCAGACGTGGGAGCCGAAGAATTATGACGGCAAGTACGAAGGCCCGATGCGCATGCGCACCGCCATCGCCAAGTCGAAAAACATGGTGTCGATACGCATCCTGCAGTCGATCACACCGCCGTTCGCGCAGGACTACATCACCCGCTTCGGGTTCGATGCCGACAAGCACCCGCCTTATCTCACCATGGCCCTGGGTGCCGGCTCCGTTACCGTCTGGCAACTGGCCCGTGGCTACTCGGTATTCGCCACCGGGGGGTTTCGCGTTGAACCCTATCTCGTCGAGCGCATTGTAGATGACAGAGGCAACGTACTCGCGCAGGCGCAGCCGATGCAGGCAGGCGACGAATCCCAGCGGGTCATCGATCCGCGCAACGCATTCCTGATGGATTCCATGATGCACGACGTGGTGCGGTACGGCACAGCCGCGCGCGCAATGTCACTGGGGCGCCAGGACCTTGCAGGCAAGACCGGAACGACGAACGACCATGTGGATGCATGGTTTGCCGGCTATCACCCCAGTCTGGTGGGCATCGCATGGGTCGGCTTTGACCAGCCCAGGAAACTCGGCGCCAATGAAACCGGATCGGCCGCCGCGCTGCCGATCTGGATCAGCTACATGTCGAAAGCGCTGAACGGGGTTCCAGACATGTTCATGCCCGTGCCCCCGGGTATGATCAGCACCAGGGTCAACGAATCGGGCATGCGCGCCCTAGACGGCAAACCGGAATACTTCTACCAGGAGAATCCGCCACCGGAACAAGGCCTGACCGATCCACGCTCCTCTGCCGGTGACGAAGTGAGAAACCAGCTGTTCTAGGCGCTGCACGGCCGCCATTCCACATTTTTCGCCTTGCCGTTTCAGCACCAGACCAAGGCTTCAGCCAGGCCCGCGGATTACCACCTCGCAACCGGTCTGCCGGCTGAGCATGCGGGAGAGTGCCGCGTACAATTCTGCACTGTCACGCGTGTCGCGCCATGCGCCGTCCTGGTAACGGAAGTGATGGCCGCCCGCTCTTGCCGCCACCCAGATTTCCTGAGCGGCGGCGTGGCGGTTGATCACCATCCTGCTGCCATCGTCGAACTCGACCTCAAGTACCCCGACGGCTTTCAACTCGCACTCGCAACCGGCATCGGCTGCATCGAGTTCCTCGGCGATCCGGGCGAGCACAGCTTCGGTCATGTCATTGAATT
Source organism: Betaproteobacteria bacterium (assembly GCA_009693435.1). The sequence goes on from SHXF01000095.1 coordinate 9,723, forward strand.
CGGTTTCGGTCATTGGATGACTCGTAAAACCCACGGTGGGTGTCGCCTGCCCGAGCAACCTGGCCAGACCTAGGGAGGGCCAGACCTAGGGAGGCGGCGGGGCCCCAACGATATCAGACATCCGAAATGATCTTATTTCCCGACAGGGCATGCAGTTTTCGGCACATCAAGGTCTCCGCAGTGTCGATCATGCTAACATCTGCCGCTTTGAAAAATGCCATCATGCGCCGCCTCGCCGGACTCTTGCTGCTCATTCTGCTCCTGCAGGGCTGCGGGAACAGGGGTCCGTTGTACTTGCCTGAACCGGGGCAGGGCGATAACAAGAGGCAGGACAAACGCTGACAGCGCCCTCTGGCCGGCACACTCCTTTTCCAGCCCCGTCGGCGATCATAATGCCAACCGTGACTGTCGAGATAATTTCCCCTGCGGAAAATCCGCGATGACGATATTGCCCGGCCCGTCTTCCCGGCGCTCGCGCGAAAACTTCGCCGAGTCGCGGGGACGGTGCCTTCACCCTTCTCTGGCGTAACGACGTGCCTACATTTGCTTATCTGGATGGCAGGCTGTATGCCGAATCCGTGCCGCTGGAGGACATTGCACGCCGCTACGGCACGCCATGTTACGTCTACTCGCGGCGCGCGCTGGAGCGCGCTTATCTGGAATTCGCCGCCGCATGCGCCGGGCGAGACACCCTCATCTGTTATGCCATCAAGGCGAATTCGAGCCTCGCCATTCTCAATCTGTTCGCCCGGTTGGGGTCGGGCTTCGATATCGTTTCCGGAGGAGAACTGGCGCGCGTTCTCGCGGCCGGTGGCAAACCCGATCGCATCGTATTTTCCGGCGTGGGAAAGTCCGAAGCGGAGATGCACGCAGCGCTGGAGGCCGGCATTCTTTGCTTCAATGTCGAGTCGGAAGCCGAATTGGAGAGGTTGAACCGCGTTGCCACCCAACTCGGCCTGCGCGCGCCGGTTTCGCTAAGGGTCAATCCCGACGTGGATGCAATGACCCATCCTTACATTTCCACCGGGCTGCGTGAAAACAAGTTCGGCGTTCCGTATGACGACGCAGCCCGCCTCTATCGCCTGGCCGCCCGTCGCAAAGGCCTGCGCATTACCGGCATCGACTGCCATATTGGCTCGCAGCTGACCGACATGGCGCCTCTGGTAGAGGCGGTCGGGAAAATCGTGGTGCTCGCCGACCTGCTGGCGACCGAAGGAATCGCGGTCGAGCACCTCGATTTCGGCGGTGGCCTGGGCATCCGCTACCGCGACGAACAGCCACCCGCCGCCCAGGCCTATTTCGACGCGTTGCTAAGTGCGATCGGACCGCGCCGCGAAAAATTATTGTTCGAACCGGGCCGTACCCTTGTCGGAAACGCCGGCGTGCTGCTGACGCGTATCGAATACCTGAAGCACAGTGCCGATCGCAACTTCGCCGTGGTGGATGCGGCCATGAACGACTTGCTGCGTCCGGCACTGTACGAGGCGTGGCACGACATCATTCCGGTCAAGCATCGCAACGGCGACCTGCGCCCGTACGACGTGGTGGGGCCGATCTGCGAGAGCGCGGATTTTCTCGGCCACCAGCGCAACCTTGCACTGCAGGGCGGCGACCTGCTTGCCGTCATGTCGGCGGGTGCATACGCCATGAGCATGAGTTCGAATTACAACAGCCGTCCGCGCGCGCCCGAAATCATGGTGGACGGCGAGTCGACGGAATTGATACGCCCTCGCGAAACCATCGAGAGCCTTTTTGCCTTGGAGAGGATTTTGCCTTAGATTCAGGCATTCTCCGCCCGGGCTTTACCCTGGAATAGCGCTATCCGCTCATGAAAAAAGAATCTCCCGTCTCAAGCCTGAACCTAGCCATCTCCATGCCGCCGAGGTTACAGCGCACGTGCACCATCGCGGCCCTGCTGATCGTCATGAGCGGGACAGGCGCGCAGGCGCAGGATGCCGCGAAAGCGCAAAAAGGGCCGTCGACCGTGCCGGTTACCGTGGCAACCGTTGCGCAACTGGCTGTCCCGTTCCGGATTCAGGCCATCGGAAATGTCGAGGCGCACGCCACAGTCGCCGTGAAAGCGCGCGTCGACGGACAGATCGTCGACGTCGGATTCACGGAAGGCCAGGCGGTACGCACCGGCCAGATCCTGTTCCGCATCGATCCGCGACCCTTCGAGGCAACGCTCCGCCAGGCGGAAGCAACGCACCAGAGAGACCGGGCGCAGGTGGATCAGGCGCGTTCCCAGGAGCGACGCTACCAGGAGTTGCTCGAGAAGAATTTCGTCTCCAAGGAGGCGTACGCCCAGATCCGCACCAATGCAGACACGGCGGAAGCTGTCGCAAACGCCAGCAAGGCAGCCGTGGACAATGCCCGGTTGCAACTGGAGTACTGCACCATCCGCTCGCCGATAGATGCGTATCCCGGAAAAATCAATATCCAGAAGGGGAATCTGATCAGGGCAAACGACACTACGGCGCTGGTGACGCTCAATCAGGTGCACCCGATCTACGTCAACTTCGCCGTGCCCGAGCAGCAACTGCCGTCGCTGCGCGCCTACATGAAAAAAGGCGCCCTGACCGTCGCAGCCGCGGCGCCCAACGGGACCAAGCCTCTGGCAACAGGGACCGTGGTCTTCGTCGACAACTCGGTCGATTCGACCACCGGCACGATACGCCTGCGAGCGCGCTTTCAGAACAAGGATGATGCGCTCTGGCCCGGTCAGTTCGTCAACGCCAGCCTGACGCTGTACGATCAAAAGGACGCGCTGGTCGTGCCTACGCAGTCCGTCCAGACCGGCCCGGCCGGTCAGTACGTGTTCGTCGTCAAGGCAGACATGACCACCGAAATCCGCAAGATCACCGTGGAGCGCACGGACGGTGACAGCAGCATCATCTCGGCGGGACTGCAAAAAGGCGAAAAAGTGGTCACCCGCGGCCAGTTGCGTATCGCCCCGGGCTCCAAAGTCAATGTCAAGTCTTAGCAGGTTGTCGAAATAATGGTGCTACAGCGGGACTTTGGGATGGTTGCGTCCCCTTGCGTCCGCTTGCGTCCCCTTGCATCCATTTTGCGTCCTTTTGTCCGGACCGGTTCAAGCAATCTATCTTTAGGCTGCCGCCATGAATCTTTCTGAATTGTTCGTGCGCCGCCCGGTAATGACCGTGCTGGTCATGGCCGGGATCCTGATATTCGGCATCGCCTCCTACCGGCTGTTGCCGGTATCGTCGCTGCCCAACATCGATTTTCCGACCATTCAGGTTACCGGCGAATTGCCGGGGGCGAGTCCCGAAACCATGGCCTCTTCGGTTGCCACTGTCCTCGAGAAACAATTCTCGAGCATTGCCGGCATCGACCAGATGACGTCGCTCAGCAGCCAGGGCATCACCAGCATCACCATCCAGTTCAGCCTGGAACGCGATATCGATGCAGCCGCGCAGGACGTAAACTCCGCGATCGCAACGGCGGCGCGGCAGTTACCCACGACCATGGCCGCGCCACCGTCGTTTCGCAAGGTGAATCCGGCCGATGCGCCGGTATTTTTCCTCGCCCTTACATCCGACACCCTGCCCCTGTCCACGGTCAACGAGTATGCCGAGACATTCCTTGCCCAGCGGATCTCCACCATCAGCGGCGTCGCCCAGGTTCAGGTCCAGGGCCAGCAGAAATATGCGGTGCGCGTGCAGGTTGATCCGAACGCGCTGGCAGCGCGCGGCGTGGGCATCAACGAGGTCGAGCAGGCGATAGCGAGCGCCAACGTCAATCTGCCGACCGGGACGCTGTCCGGCAAGGACCGTACCTTCGCCATCCAGGCCACTGGCCAGTTGTTCAATGCCGAAGCATACCGGCCGATCATCGTTGCCTATCGCAACGGCTCGCCGGTGCGCCTGAGCGAACTGGGACGGGTAATCGACGGCGTGCAAAACGACAAGCTGGCGGCATGGTTCAAGGACAAGCGGGCCATCAACCTCGCGATTTATCGGCAACCGGGCACCAACACCATCCAGGTGGTGGACCAGATCAAGAAGCTGCTGCCGACGTTCCGGACCGAGGTGCCGGCCGGCATCGAGATTAACGTGCTGTATGACCGCACCGTGACCATCCGTGAATCGGTCGAGGACGTGCAGTTCTCGTTGATTCTTGCGCTGGTGCTGGTGGTTCTGGTCATATTCTTTTTCCTGCGCAACATTCCGGCGACCCTCATCCCGACGGTCGCGCTGCCGATGTCCATCATCGGCACGTTCTCGTTCATGCATCTGCTCGGCTATAGCCTGGACAACATTTCCCTGATGGCATTGACACTTTGCGTAGGTTTCGTGGTAGACGACGCCATCGTCATGCTGGAAAACATCACGCGGCACCTTGAGATGGGGAAGAGTCCGCTCAAGGCGACCCTGGACGGGTCCAAGGAAGTGGCCTTTACCATCGTCAGCATGACCATTTCGCTGGTGGCGGTGTTCATTCCGGTGCTGTTCATGGGTGGCATCCTGGGACGCCTGCTGCACGAATTTGCCGTCGTGATCATCGTTGCGGTGCTGATCTCCGGATTCGTCTCGCTCACCCTCACACCGATGATGTGCAGCCGCATCCTGAAGCCCCACAACGCCGAGAAGCACGGCCGGCTGTTCCTGCTAAGCGAGCGCGCCTTCGACGCCGTGAGGAACGCCTATGGCAGCAGCCTGCGCTGGGTGATACGCCACATGCGCACTACCGTGCTGTTCTTTCTCGGCGTAGTGGTCGCGACGGTTATGCTGTTCATGAACATGCCCAAAGGTTTCCTCCCCAGCGAAGACAGCGGCCAGTTGTTCGTGTTCGTAGAAGCGCCGCAGGACGTTTCCTTCAATGCGATGATGACGAACGAGCTCGCCGTGCTCAATATCATCCGCGCCGACCCCAACGTCGAAGCCGCGATGGGGTTCATGGGCTCCACGTCATTCAACCCGGCGCTCAATATCGGCCGGGTGATCATCACCCTCAAGCCGCGCTCGCAGCGCAAATCCGCGGACGAGGTGGTGCGCGCGCTGCGCCCGAAACTGAACAACCTGATGGGTCTGCGGGTGTTCGTGCAGAACGTGCCGGCGATCCGCATCGGTGGCCAGCTCACCAAAAGCCCCTACCAATACGTGATCCAGGGTGCGAGCACCGAGGAGTTGTACCACTGGGTGCCCATCATCGATGCAAAATTGAAAACCCTGCCCGGGGTGATCGACGTCTCCAGCGACCTGCAGATCGCCCGGCCGCAGGTGACAGTGGAGATCGACCGCGAACGGGCCTCGGCGCTCGGGGTGAGCACGCTGCAGATCGAAGCAGCGCTCAATAATGCCTATGGATCGCGCCAGGTATCCAGCATTTTCACGGCCACCAACCAGTACTGGGTGATCCTCGAACTCGAACCACGCTATCAGACCGATCCTGCCGCACTCGCCATGCTCTATGTGCGGTCGTCGGCCGGCACCCTGGTGCCGCTCAGCGCGCTGGCGAAGTTCACCTACGGCGTCGGCCCGATGACGGTCAGCCATCTCGGCCAGTTGCCCGCCGTCACCTTTTCATTCGATCTGAGGCCGGGCGTGGCGTTGTCGGAGGCGATTACCACGATCGAGAAGGCGGCGCAGGAACTGCAGGTTCCGGCGACCCTGAACACGCGTTTCACCGGAACCGCACAGGCATTCCAGAGTTCTCTGGCCGGGATGGGTATCCTGCTGCTGCTCTCCATAGTCGTCATCTACCTGGTGCTCGGCGTGCTGTACGAGAGCTTCATCCATCCGGTCACGATCCTGTCCGGCGTGCCCACTGCTGGCCTCGGCGCGTTCGTCACGCTGTGGCTGTTCAATATCGAACTGAACATGTACGCCTTCGTCGGCATCATCATGCTGATCGGCATCGTGAAGAAGAACGCCATCATGATGATCGACTTCGCCATCGAAGCGCAACGCAACGAAAACAAGGCGCCGGCCGAAGCCATCGTCGAGGCCTGCCTGATCCGGTTCCGCCCGATCATGATGACGACCTTTGCCGCGTTGATGGGCAGCCTGCCCATCGCGCTGTCGCTGGGCGCGGGTGGCGACGCGAGGAAGCCACTCGGCCTGGCGGTAGTGGGCGGCCTGCTGCTCTCGCAGTTCCTGACGCTCTATATCACGCCGGTGATTTATATCTACTTCGAACGGTTCCAGCAATGGCTGGTGCAGCGGCGCCGGCCAGTGCAGGCAACGGGCGTAGCCGACTAGCGTTGTCAGGTCGCGCCCGAATGGCACTTACTTTAGGTTCGCAGCGATAGAAGCGGCGGTGTAAGTGTTTGAATAGGCAGGGGTGGCCGACCCAAGGATTGATAGGATGGTTGTTAGCAGACAGCCAAACCATCGCCCCGAAAGGCCAGCCATGACGGATCGTA
>SHXF01000010.1 GCA_009693435.1 Betaproteobacteria bacterium
GAAGGTAGAAAAAGCAGAGAAATCGTCAAATAAACGGTCGGTAGCGAGTAATTTCATGCCTATCGCATATTTCATTCCGCAGTGGAGTGAATCACCTCTGTGCTCAAATGCCAACTGCTAAAATTGAAAAAATCACAGCCTCTCAGGGCAGCGCACAACGCGACCCGCGTTATTGCGGGCAATGAGCCGGCTATGGTGGATATGCGGGCCATGTACGACAATGCACGGCATATTGTCGATGAAATCGCTGACTCCCGGTGTTCAGGGCGATTCCCGAAAGCACGACCTTGCCGGGGAAGCGAAACCTGAAAGAAAACGATGAAACCTTCCGAGGCCCTTCAGATGCACCGTGAATCGGTGCTGGAACTGACGCCACGGTTCCGCGCCTGCAATCCGCGCGTATTCGGCTCCGTGGCACATGGCGACGACCACGAAGGCAGTGACCTCGACCTGCTGGTGGATCCCATGCCCGGCGCAACCTTGTTCGATCTGGGCGGATTGCAGATGGAACTGGAAGAACTGCTGGGCGTGCCGGTAGATCTCCTGATACCGGGAGATCTGTCGCCAAGATTGCGCGATCGGATACTGGCAGATGCCACACCGATATGACGAAGAACCGCGATGTCGAGTATGTCGATCAGATCATCGAGGCCGCGCGGATCGCCTGCAGCTTCGCGAAAGGAATGGACCGTCAGGCGTTTCACGAAGACAAACGGACTCATCAGGCGGTCATCCTCAATATCGCAATTATCGGTGAAGCAACGACCCGGCTGCAGAAAGAACACCCCGAACTCCTTGCGCTCCACCCCGAAGTCCCATGGAAAAGCATGCGAGGCATGCGCAACCGGATAGCTCACGGCTACTCGATCTGGATATCGATGTCATCTGGGATACGGTCCACAGCAGCTTGCCTGCCCTGATAGCCAGCCTTGAAGCCGTTCGGAAAAAAATGCAAGACGATCCCTGAGTCCTCCGCCTTGCCGGCCCGCCATGGCTGCGAATCTGATATCGAATGCGGGATCAACTTTCATGAAACGGAGCGCTTCAATTGAGTCAAGACAAACAGGAAGTCGTGGTCGTCGACGTGAAGATCCCCTTCGTATCGATGGTGGTGCTGCTGGTCAAATGGGCGATCGCCGCCGTGCCTGCGCTCATCATCCTCGCCCTTCTGGTGAGCGTGATCGGCATGCTGTTCGGCGGGCTGTTCGGCAGCTGGTTCCAAGGCGGCATGACGCCGCGCGGAACGATCTGATCTGATCAGAGCGGGATCGCCAGCAAGGTGTCGATGCTGCGGCTGTCGAGTATCACCAGCCGCGCTTCGAACTGCGCGAGGCCGGCTTCACCGGCAATGCGGATGCGGTCCTGACATCGGCCGGTGGCGAACAACATGGTGTCGCCGGTGTGCATGATGCGCACCACCTGGAAGTGCGATACCGCCCGGGCGGTTTGATCGTCGATGCGCTCGACCAGCACCGCCGAGATGCCGTGCCGGTAACGCTGCGCCTCGTAGATGTTGGCCTGCCTGAGCGCGCTCACCCGGTCGCGCAGCATCGCGCGCGAGTCGGCATGGATGATGGACAAGGGCAGGTTGCGCTCGTGGTTCTCCGCGGTGGTGATGCGATAGCTGCCACGCTCGGTGAAGAAATCCGGCCAGGCTTCGAGGCGGTCCTCGTCGATCGCATGCACGTAGCGCGCAAGCAGGTTTTCGACCGTCAGTTGCAGCTGGATGTCCACGGGCGTGCCCGATCCGAACGCGATCTACAGACCCATGTGGCCGCGGTACGCCTGCCACAGGCCGCGCACCGAGGTCTCGTTGACCCGCGACTCGTCCGACCCCACCTCGCGCCCGCCCATCTCCACGAATGAGGCGCGATCCGGCGCGCCGCTTATGCCGCGCTGCACGAAGCCGGTGGCGGCACCGTCTTCCATCGAAATGAATCCCGCGGGGCCGACCAGATTCGCCTGGCGCAATCGGCGCCCGGTCATTTCATCGCTGTCGCTCGCATAGCCGAAACAGGTCCAGACGAGTTCGGTCCGCCCCAGGCCCTTGGGGATCACCTGGCGCACCGCCAGGCTGTTCATGATCTGCTGCAGGATGAAGCCGGGGAACACCGCGAGGATCTGCAGCGTGATGCCGTCGCCAATCTCGTCCACCGACTCCAGCAATTGCGGCGCTTCCAGCCGATAGTCGCTGCTGGCCGAGCGCACGCCGGCTTTTTCATACTCGGTAGCGCGCTGGTCGGTCTTCATCATGTTGAAGCTGACATGGTTGCCGCCATCGCCGCCGACTATCACCCCGCCTTTCTGCTCGAGCCGGTTCAGCCGGAAGGTGGCGAAGAACAGATGCAGCAGGCTCGCATGGTAGGTGTCCTTGACGTTGTCCATGTAGAGCTTCCAGTTGTTGGGCAGCATCTGGCTGTAGCTGCCCAGCACCTTCACCGGTTCTTTCATGACGCGGCGCACTTTCAGCGCAATCTCCGGACCGAGATAGATCTCGATCGCCGCGACCTCGTCGGATAGCGTGCCGAACACCAGGCCGCAAAATGTCTCCAGGCGCAGCTGGCGCGGCGCATGATCCTCGGGCCGAGCGTCCTGCGGCATGCCGCCCTTGCCGTGGATACCGCGGCGGAACGCGACCGCCGTGAGGTTGCCGCGCAGGTCATAGGTCCAGTTGTGATAGATGCAGGCAATTTCCTTCGCATTGCCGAACGGCTTGATCGCCAGCAGCGCGCCGCGATGCGCGCACCGGTTCTCGAACGCGTGCAACTCGCCTGTTTCATCGCGCGCCAGCACCACCGGCATGTCGCCGAGGAAGGTGGTCTTGTAATCGCCGGGATTAGGCAGTTCCGCGGCCAGGCCGAGGAACGTCCAGGTCGCGCCGCGATATATCGCCGATTGTTCACGCGCGTAGATCGCCTCATCCTGGTAGACCCAGTAGGGCACGCGCGTGTTGCCTTCCTGCGGCCAGACTCGGGATTCGGGCGCTGCGGACATGGGTCTTTGCTCAATGAGGAAGGATGCCCGGGGATTGTATCGGTAAAATAACCGGCAGACCCGCCCGGCCATGCCGCGCCACAATCAAGGACTCGGAATGTCGGTACGATGCATGTGCGCTGCGATCGCCGCGCTGCTGCTGCAAGTGGCCACCCTTAGCGCTATTGCGCAGGACTATCCGTCACGCCCCATCCGCATCATAGTGCCCTTCCCCGCCGGCGGGACGGCCGACATAATGCCGCGCATCGTCGGCGAGAAGCTCGCGCTCAAGTGGGGACAGGCGGTGATCGTCGAGAACCGCGCCGGAGCGGCGGGCAACATCGGCGCGGAAATCGTGTACAAAGCCGAGCCCGACGGCTACACGCTGTTGTCCGCGCCACCCCCGCCGCTGGTGATCAACGCCAGTCTCTATCCGAAGCTCGCTTTCGATCCGTCGCTGTTCGTGCCAGTGTCGGTGATCGCCGCGGTGCCGAACGTATTCCTGGTGCATCCGAAAGTCCCCGCAAGCACGATGCAGGAGCTGATCGCGCATGCAAGGGCGAATCCCGACAAACTGAACTACGCATCGCAGGGCAGCGGCTCCACCTCGCACCTCACCGCGGAGATGTTCAAGTCCATGGCCGGCGTGCGCCTCACCCACGTGCCTTACAAGGGCACGGCGCCGGCGCTCACCGACCTGCTCGCCGGGCAAGTGGACATCATGTTCGACAACCTTGGCTCGTCGCTGCAGCACGTGCGCTCCGGCAAACTGCGCTCGCTCGGCATCGCAAGCGAGCGGCGCATCGCCTCCCTGCCCGATGTGCCCGCCATCGCCGAAGTCCTGCCGGGATTCGTCGCGCTGGCGTGGTTCGGCGTGGTGGCGCCGCCGAAGACGCCCCTCGCCATCGCCGCTAAACTGTCGGCCGCAATCGCCGAAGCCCTCAGGCTGCCGGAGGTGCAAAAGCGCATGGCCGAACTTTCCGCGGAACCGGTAGGCAACACGCCCGCTGAAATGGCGGCGTTCATGAAGCAGGATGCCGAGCGCTGGCGCGCCGTGATCCGCTCGGCCAATGTAAAGGTGGATTGAACATGAATAAGGAACAAGGGGGCACGCCCCCTTGTAAATCCCCCACTATAGTGTGAACCGGGAAGCAAACGTTCTTCGCTTTGCACTGGATCAACGGTTCCATAAAAGATGACTCTCCCCCGCATAGGCATCGCACTCGGCGACCCCGCCGGCATCGGGCCGGAGATCGCGCTGAAGGCGGCGCTTGATCCCGAGGTGCGCGCGTTGTGCCGGCCGCTGCTGTTCGGCGACCGGTCGATATTGGAAACGCACGCCACCGCCTGCGGCATCGAAGCACGCATCGAATCGGTTGCCACGGCGGCAGCGGCAAGATGGCGCGATGACGGCGTAACGCTGGTGGAACGTGCGCAGTTCAAGCCGGGGGAATTCGCCATCGGCGAACTATCGGCGGCGCACGGCCGGGCGGCGCTGGCTTCCGCGCGCGCGGCAATCGACGCCGCGCTGGCGAACGAGGTGGACGCCGTGGTGGCCGCACCGCAGACGGAGACTTCGATCAAGCTTGCCGGCATTGCCTTCGACGGTTATCCCGGCTTTGTCGCGCGCTGCACCGGCGTGCCCGAGGAAGACGCGTTCCTGATGATCTGCTTCGAGCGCGCATCGGCCGCGGGATCGGCAACCGAAGTGCGCATCGTCCATGCGACCCTGCACCTCAGCCTTCGCCGCGCCATCGATCTCATCACCCGCGAAAGGGTGGCCCACGCCATCCGCTCGGCGCACCGCGCGCTGCAGCGCTTCGGCATCGCCGCGCCGCGCATCGCCGTATCCGGGCTCAACCCGCACGCCGGCGAAGGCGGCCTGTTCGGCGAAGAGGAGGCGGCTGTGATCGCGCCGGCCATCGCCGACACGCGCGCGGAGGGCATCGCCGCCGAGGGCCCGTTCGGCGCCGACACGATGTTTCTCAAATCCGGCTACGACGCCTTTGTGGTGATGGTCCACGACCAGGGACACATCACCGCCAAGCTCCTCGCATTCGACCGCACCGCCGGCATCACCATCGGCACGCCGGTGTTGTTCAGTTCCGTGGCCCACGGCAGCGCACTCGACATCGCAGGCAAGAACCGCGCGAACCCGGGTGCGATGATCGCGGCGATCAGGCGGCTGGCGGGAGCGAGCAACCGCGTTTCGCCCTGATCCCCGATAATCGCGCCCGGCCCCTTTAACTGCAGGTTGGCGGTGAGCAAAGCAAACCCCAACAAGCCGAACAACCCCCATTCGTTTCAACAAAGGAGTGCAGCAATGAGCATCGTCGACGTAAAAGGCAAGGTGGTGATCGTGACCGGCGGCGGCATAGGCATCGGCAAGGTGTACGCGACCCGGCTCGCCCAGGACGGCGCGCGCGTAGTCGCGGCCGACATCCAGGGCGCGCAGGCGGAAGCGGTCGCGCGGGCGATCGTCGCCGCGGGAGGCGACGCCATCGGCATGCTTGCGGATGTGACCAGCGAAGCGTCGATTGCCGCCATGGTTGCAGCGACAATCGCGAAATACGGGCAGATCGACGCCCTGGTGAACAATGCCGGCCTGATGAGCGCGTTGCCGGTGCGCAACTGGATGGACATTCCGGTCGACGAATGGGACCGCGTGATGGCGACCAACCTGCGCAGCATGTTCCTGTGCTCGCGCGCGGTGTTCCCGCACATGCAGGCGCGCCGCGCCGGCTCCATCATCAATATCTCCTCCGGTCGCGCCCTCGACGGCCTGCCGCTGCGCCTGCACTACACCAGTTCCAAGGCCGGTGTCATGGGCTTCACCCGCGGCCTCGCGCGCGAAGTCGGCGAATTCTGCATCCGGGTGAATTGCGTCACGCCGGGCTACACGATGTCGGAAAGCCAGACCTTCATCGGCGAGGACGTCTACAAGGTCCATGCCGGCGGCCGCGCCATCGGCCATCGCGCCCAGGTGCCCGAGGATCTCGTGGGCGTGGTTACCTACCTCGTGTCCGATTCGTCCGGCATGATGACCGGACAGACGCTGAACGTGGATGGCGGCAGGAACATGCGCTGAGCAGATCAGCGATCCAGCCCTACCCCCATGGCATTACGATTGAAGCACCGACAGGCGTGAGTTGGGATGAGCGCAGCGAACCCCAACTTGCTGCCATTCGAGCACCGCCGCTATTCCCCTGAATATTCCCCTGAACCGAAGCCTCATCCCGCCAGGACCTTTGCCCTCGCGCGTTCCGCCTTCTTCGCGTTCCAGCGCGTCAGCGCCTCGGCCGACCTGTCCCGGTCGTCCTTGAAGCGGTCGCTCGCCGTGGGAACCATGGCCGTGAGTTCCATACGGTAGCCGCTGGGATCGATGAAGTAGATCGAATGAAACGGCTCGCGCACGCGCGGGCCGTCGACTTTCACCTCTGCCTGCTCCAGCTTCGCCTTCATCGCATCGACCTGCGCGCTGTCGGGCATGAGATACGCGTAATGCGGGGCGAACCCGACTGCCACGCGGACCGGACGAATCGGGTAATCGCCCGACTGCGCGAAACACGCCTGCGCAAAACCCAGCGCGATCAGCGCGATCATCCGCAACAGCAAGCGCCGCATGGAGTGCCTCCTCGCGATCTGTAAAGAAAATGCGGCGACAAAAATGCGGCCACCCGAATGTGGCTACATTTGTGGCCACGACGGCAGTCACGATAGTGTATATCGCGTATACGATGCTGCATTGCCAACCGGCACGCCGTCCGACGGCAGGCCGAACCAGGTACCGAAACTCACCGCAGGCTACCGAAACCGCGAACGCACCCGCCAGAAATTACAAACTTTTATGCGACGATGTCGCCATAATACGGGTTGTTCCGGGCGATTCACTTATCATTTATCGAATAGACAGGAGACACAACGATGAATCATCCCAAGCGCGCCGGCATCGCCGGCCTGGCAGGCTGCGTATTGCTGGCGGTGGCGGCCGTCGCTCATGCACAGGAATTCCCCACCAAACCGATCCGCCTCATCGTCCCCTTCGCAACGGGCGGCGTGACCGACACCAGCGGGCGCGTCATCGCCGACAAGCTGACGAGACAACTGGGCCAGCAGGTGATCGTGGAAAACCGTCCCGGCGGGTCGGGCAATCCCGGCACCGCGGCGGTGGCGCAGATGCCCGCCGACGGCTACACGCTGCTGATGGGCTTCGACGGCACCATGGTGATCAACCCGTTCGTCTTCCCCAAGATTCCGTTCGACACCCTGCGCGATTTCATGCCGGTGACGAAACTGGGCGACGCGGCGCTGGTGCTGGCCGCGCATCCGTCGGTGCCGGCGCGCAACCTCGCCGAACTGCTCGCCTACTCCAAGGCCAATCCGGGCAAGCTGTCATTCGGCCACTCGGGCACCGGCGGCACCACTCACGTGGCGGGCGAGTTGCTTAAGCAGCGCACCGGCCTGGACATGACCCATATCCCCTACAAGAGCGGCGGCCAGGCGGTGACCGATGCGGTCGGCGGCCAGGTCCCGCTCGCCTACGCGGCGGTGGCCGGCGCGCAGGGACACCTGCGCTCCGGGCGGCTGGTCGCGATCGGCGTCTCCACCCCGAAGCGCCTCGGTTCGCTCCCTGACATCCCGACCTTCATCGAGCAGGGTGTGGCCGGATTCGACGTCAGCTCCTGGGTCGGCATCCTGGTGCCGATCAAGACCCCGCGCCCGGTGGTGGACAAACTGCAGCGCGAAATCGCCACCGTGCTGCGCGACCCCGATACCCGCGAGCGCTTCGCGGCCCTGGGCATCGAGCCGGTCGGCAATACCCCGGAGCAGTTCACCGAGCAGATCAAGGTCGATCTGGCGCGCTGGGCGAAGGTGGTGGAGCAGGCGAAGATCCGGGTGGATTGACATTCGGTCGCCACGCCGGACGCTGCGATATTTCCCAACGCGCGAAGGAGGCAGGATTGGATTGCCGGTCCGTTATCCGTCGTCTGTCAACGCGGCAAGAGCTGGAACCCCATCTGGCCGAAATGGTGGTCTGTGGTGAGCGCCACTTTGAGCCGCAATTCCTGCATCACCACGAAGCTGGTGCAGTCTGTGAAGGAGTAATTCTTGTCACGGACGCGAAAGAACGCCTTTCGCGCCTTCTCCGCGCGCTCCATCCCGACCCATTCCCACCGTAACCGCGCGCTGCCCTCGATTTGCTCCCACCATTTTCTTGCGGCCGGCAATCCCAGCCGCATCCGGATTAGGGTCAGTGTTTCGTCCATGACGTAATCCGTCGTTACCAACAACGCTCCCTGCTCCAGCACCGTATCGCGCGCCTCGCACGCGGACCCGTGCGACGGATCCCCGGCGTCGGCGCAGGCCATCCAGCCCGCAGTGTCAACGAAAATATGTTTCATCCGCCATACAGGCTGGCATCGTGATCAGCTGCAGTCCGTCCATCGACCGACTTACCCACCGCCTTGGCGCGATACAGCGGATCGCCCTGCAGGGCGCCGCGCGGCGTATCCGCTTCGTCAACCGGCACTATCTGAAACGCGCGGCGGCTACGGTAAAGCACGGTGTATCGCGCACCCCGCCGCACCGACTCAACCAGTTTCGGCAGCGACGCGCGAAGTTGTTTGGCATTGATGGTGATGTTCATGGCATTTTTCCTATGGTCATCTTGAGTTGAACATAAAGGGGAGAAAGAAGTCAATTGCATGCCGGAAGCCAGGCGCAGAGATATTCTCCAGCCTGTTTTGGCCTTGGCTCGCTCGGCGAACATCTCGGTGACAGCGGCGTGCGTAGCAGGGGGGGCAATCCAGGCGATGTTGCGCCAGTGGGCGAAGGAGTGAGCGAGTTGCGTTTGCACTTTGGTAGCGCGTGGCGCGTGTACTACACCGAACGCAAACGGCAGCTCGTCATTTTGCTGGCCGGCGGCGGCAAAGACACCCAGTCAAAAGACATCAAACTCGCGCTGAATCTGGCGCGAAATCTATAGGAGACGATCATGGCAAAAACGATTACCACCCCTTACGATACAGCCGACTATCTGAAGACCGACGAAGAAATGGCGCTGTATCTGGAGGCCTGCCTGGAGGAGGCCGGAGACGATGCGGCGTTTATCGCCCGTGCGCTGGGCACGATTGCCCGCGCCAAGGGCATGACACAACTCGCCAAGGAAACCGGCCTGGGGCGCGAAAGTCTTTACAAGGCGTTGTCGGGCGACGGTAATCCGAGTTTCGCAACCATCCTCAAAGTGATGGGCGCGCTGGGCATCAAGCTCCACGCCAAGCTGGCACACCCCTCCTGAAAAGCGCCATCGGAACCTCGATTTACTTCGCCAATCGACCGGAAAGGCAAGCGGGATGCGGTTCATGGGCAATACCTTGCGCCATTTCTGAAGTGATCGCGGCAACGGCAGCCCGCATCCTGTCAAGAACCTCGTCGATAGCGGCATTGGTGTCCGACGCCCGAAGTCCGGCTATCGCAGATACCGCGAGGAAGTCGGCACGCTTGAGCCGTTCGTCACTGCCGTTGAGCTTCAGCGCCATGCGGTCATGTTCGAGGCGGGGAAAGATTGTAAGGCGTTGCCTCGCTTCCCGAAATACCGCAGTTGAAGGATGACCTCGCTCCCGTAATCGTCACGGCGTTCCCGAGACGACCTCCGCGAAGCCCGCGCGGGCAATCTGCGGCGCGAGTAGCGCGATGCCTTCTGCCTGATCGACGATCCAGGCGCGCCGCGCCTCGATGTCGGGCAGGGTGTCGCGCAATGCGCGCAGCGCGCGCAGATCCCCGCCGCGCCCCGCCTTGATTTCCAACGCGACCCGTTCATTGCCGCGATCGAGCAGCAGGTCCACTTCTGCCCCTGCCGCGGTGCGCCAGAACCAGGGTGAAGACGCAGGGCGGGCGACGCGTTCGCGCCGCAGCACGTCCTCGATGACAAATCCTTCCCAGCTCGCGCCGCGCGAAGGATGGCCGGCCAATTCGTCCGCAGTCGAAATGTTGAGCAGGTGATGGAGCAGTCCGGAGTCGCGCAGGTATATCTTGGGCGACTTGGTCAGGCGCTTGCCGATGTTGCGGTACCACGGCGCCAGCCGGCGAATCAGAAACACAGCCTCGAAAACGTCCAGGTGGCGCTGGATCACGTGGTAGGAAACGCCCAACGACGCACCCAGCGACGACGCATTGAGCAAGCCGCCATGCTGGTGGGCGATCATCGTGAGCAACCGGCGCATGAAAACCGGATCGGCGGATACGCCGTATTGCGGAAGGTCACGCTCCAGCAGCATGCGCAGGTACGCCTCCCACCACCCGCGAGAATCACCGCGCAGCGCGTCCGGAAAGCCGCCTTTCAGCCAGAGCGCGCGCCAGTCACTGGGCTGATCGCCTGTCAGGGATTCACATGCGGTGAGCGGATCCAGATCGAAGACGGCCACGCGGCCGGCGAGCGACTCCGCCACGCCGCGCACCAGCGCAGGCTGCGCGGACCCGAGCAGGATGAATCGCCCGTTGTCCGCGCGACGTGCGTCGACAGCACCCCGCAGCGCGGCAAACAGGCCCGGCACCGCCTGGGCTTCGTCCAGGATCAGACCGGTGGCTGCGCCCTGATCCAGGGCGAACCTGGCATCGTCGCGAAAGCGCTCGGCGGTACGGGGATCTTCCAGATCGAGATAATCGAAATCCGGGAATGCGGCGCGCGCGAGCGTCGTCTTGCCGACCTGGCGGGCGCCGAGTATGGTCACGACCGGAAATTTCTCGGCGGCGGCGTGCAGCAGCGGGGTGGCGAGGCGATCGAACATAGCCTTGTATATTAGATATAATCTATCTATTATACAAGGCTACTATCGCATCAAGCCCGGTAGCCAGAGGATTTGAGACGTCTCGGCCGATTGTGAAGTGTGTCGCAGCGCGGAGTTGGCGTTTGTTTCCGTCCCTCTGTGCCTCGCCAAGAGACCGTGTCGCCCCTTACATTACCGTCACTGCTTTCGCGATCACGAACAAGGACTGGCGAGATCGTGCTCTACGATGCGGGCGGCCTTGCGGTGACCGATCTGGCTTATGCTGCCCTGCTGTGGCGGCGCCTGCGGGAGAATGGCGACAGGGCGAGCGCGGCGTGAGCCGCACAACGAGCGCGGCGTGAGCCGCGCAGCGTGCGCGAATGAAGCACCCATGCCCGTCCGGTCGGGCGAGCGCGGCGTGCGCGCAGGCGCGCTGTGATGGACAATCGCCAAGCCTGCGCCTATGCATGCTTCTGATTCATCAACTTGACGGGGTCTAACGATGCCGATGCGAAATCTGCGTCTCTCGCGTTTCTTGCCTGGCGCGGCCAATCTGTTGTTTGCAGGCATGGCGATTGCAGGTCTGGTGTTTTCATCGACCACGGTCGCACAGGCCTACCCCGCAAAAGCGGTCAAACTGGTCGTTCCCTCCACGCCGGGCGGCAGCGCGGACCTGGTGGGGCGGGCGATCGCCCAGAAACTCTCCGAGACATGGCCCCATCCGGTGGTAGTCGAGAACCGCCCCGGCGGCGCGGACGTCATCGGCGTGGACTTTGTCGCCAAGAGCGCGCCGGATGGCTATACGTGGGTGCTGGCGACCAACAGTGTGCTCGTCAATGCACCGCACCTGTTCAAACTGCCGTTCGACGTCTTCCGTGATTTCACGCCGGTCATGCAGGCAGTGACCGTGCCTTTTTTCATGGTGGTGAATCCCTCGGTCCCCGCAAAGAACGTAAGCGAACTGATCGAGTACGCGAAAGCGAATCCGAACGCGCTCAATTACGGCACCTCGGGAACCGGCGCGCACCAGCATCTGGTGACGGAATTGTTCAAGCGCGCCAGCGGCACCAACATGCTGCATGTGCCCTACAAGGGTTCTGCGCCGACCGTCACCGATCTGATCGGCGGGCGCATACAGGTGTACGTGGGCGTGGCAGGCTTGTTGATGCCCCACATCAAGTCCGGCAGGCTGCGGGCGCTCGCCAGCGCCGGCGCCAGGCGCCCCGCAGACTTCCCTGACTTGCCCACGATCGCCGAGACGGTCCCGAGCTTCGGCACCAAGCTGGGAGACCCCTGGCTCGGCCTGTTCATGCCGGCCAACGCCCCGCAGGCGATCGTCGCGCGGGTCAATGCCGACGCATCTGCGGTACTCAATACGCCTGAGATGAAGACCTTTCTCGCGGGTCGCGGCTTCGATGTCGCCACCAGTTCGCCGGAAGGACTGGCCGCCACGCTGCGCGAGGACTCGGCCACCTGGGGCCGGGTGATTCGCGAGGCCAACATCAAGGCGGATTGAACCGCATCGAATGAAAGACACCATGAGATTCAGCGCCGCATTACTCGGCCTTGCCTTGCTGGCGTTCCAATCCGGGCCATTCGCTCAGACAAGTGCGCAACCACCCCGCGCGCCCGACGAATACCCGCAAAAGCCGGTGCGCGTCATTGTCGGATTCAGCGTCGCCGGCGGCCCGGATGTGGTCGCCCGCGTCGTCGCGCAGAAACTCGGCGATGCGCTCGGCCAGCAGTTCATCGTCGAGAATCGCCTCGGCGCGGGCGGCAACATCGCGGCGGAACTGGTGGCGAAAGCCCCGCCCGACGGCCTCGTGCTGCTGGTTGCCGACATTCCCACGCTGGCGATCAACGCGCACCTCTAAAGCAGCCTGCCATTCAACACCCTGCGCGCTTTCACCCCCGTGTCTCTGGGGGCCCTGATACCGCTGTGGCTGGTGGTGCACCCGTCCGTGCCCGCCAATTCCGTCTCCGAACTGGTGGCGCTGGCGAAGTCCAGGCCGGTGATGCTGCCCTACGCATCGGCGGGCAACGGCACCATCATCCACATCGCAATGGAGAATTTCAAATCGCAGACGGGCGCCAATTTCATGCACATTCCGTTCAAGGGCGCGGGCCAGTCGGCCCCGGCGCTGCTCTCCGGCGAAGTCTCGCTCGGCTTTGTCGGTTTTTCTGCCATCGGCCAGTCGATCAAGGCGGGCAAGCTGCGGGTGCTGGCGGTGAGCACCGGCAAACGCTCGCCGCTGACGCCGGAGGTGCCCACCATCGCCGAGTCCGGTGTGCCCGGATTCGACATGGCGGCGGTGATCGGCTTGCTCGCCCCGGCCGGAACGCCTGGCGACATCGTTGTCCGCTTGAATCGCGCGGTGTCGGCGGGAATACGCGCGAGGGATGCGATCGAGCGTTTTGCCGGCCTGGGCATGGAACCGATCGGTGGCTCCCCGGAGCAGTTCTCCGACTTTCTCCGAGCCGATTACGCGCGCTTCGGACGCCTCGTCAAGGAAATCGGCCTGCGCCTCGACTGAATGCGCCTGCGCGCAAAATTAATACTTGAACTGGCATAACCGGCGCTGTCAGCCGCGCGTCGCCTTGGCCAGCCGCTCGGCATTGTCCTTGGTATCGTAGATATTCACCGCCGGCCTGGTTTCCGCCGCCTTGTTCATCCGCTCGCGGATTTCCAGGGACATCGCGTTGTTGCGCTGCACGGCGGGGCGCGCCTCCATCGCCTCGAACCAGCGCATGAACTGCGGATAGTCCGCCTTGTCGATGCCGCGGTCCTTGTGCATCCTTGCCCAGGGATAGATCGCCATGTCGGCGATGGTGTAATCGCCCCCGGCAATCCAGGCGCTGTCGCGCAGGCGGTTGTCCAGCACGCGGTACAGGCGCAGCGATTCGTTGTTGTAGCGGTCGCGCGCGTACTGGATGATCTCCTTGATGTAGTTGTTGAAGTGGTTGGCCTGGCCGAACATCGGGCCGATGTGCCCCATCTGGAACATCAGCCACTGCAGCGTGTCGTAACGCCCGCGCGGATCCTGCGGCAGGAATTGGCCGGTCTTCTCGGCCAGGTACCACAGTATCGCCCCGGACTCCATCATGGTGTAGCGGCTGCCGCCCGGCCCGTCCGTGTCGATGATGGCCGGTATCTTGTTGTTGGGGCTCAGCTTGAGAAAGCCGGGCGCGAACTGGTCGCCGCTGCGGATGTTCACGTCGATGTGCTTCCATGCGAGGCCCGTCTCCTCCAGCATGATCATGACCTTCTGGCCGTTCGGGGTGGGCATCGAGTGCAGTTCGATCATTTCGGATTCCTCATAGGGGTGTTGTAGGGTGGGCTGCGACTGTTTCCGTGCGCGCCGGTGTGCGTTTCACCCGGCCGGCAATGTCCTCAATGTCCTGCTGATCGGACTGGCAGGATATTATGAACGCGGAAACCATGAGCGGCGAACTCCCTGCGGCAGGCAATCGAGATCTTGGCACGCGCCGCCTGGCGCTGCTTGCAGTGACGGTGTTCGTGTCGGGCGCGTCGGTGCACTACCAGACGCCGATGCTCGCCCGCATCGCCGCCGAATTCGGCGCAGATTCGGCCGCGGTGGGCTGGATTCCAACACTTACCTTCGGCGGCTTCATGGCCGGCACCATGCTTATCGCGCCGCTGGGCGACCGCATGGACAAGCGCGCGCTGATCGTCGGACAACTGGTGCTGCTCGCACTCAGCTGCCTCGCGATGGCCGCCGCGCCCTCGCTGGCAGTGGCGATCGTCGCCAGTTTCCTGATCGGCTTCGGCACCTCGGTGAGCCAGAGCATCGTGCCGCTGACGGCGGAACTCGCCCATCCGGCCGAACGCGGGCGCGCGCTGGGCACGATACTCAGCGCACTGTTCCTCGGCATACTGTTCGGGCGCATGGCCGGCGGTCTGGTGACGTGGCTGCTCGGCTGGCGCTGGATGTATGTCATCGCCGCGCTGCTGTTGCTCACGATGATGTCGGTGCTGCTGCGCGGCCTGCCCGTCACACCGCCCAAAGCCACGATGAGCTACGCCGCGCTGATGCGTTCCGTGGGGACGCTGCTGCGAACCCATGCGGCGCTACGCCGCATCGCGACCATACAGTTGCTGGTCGGCATCGGCTACGGCGGATTCTGGGCCACGCTCGCGCTGATGCTGTTCCAGTTGCACGACCTCGGCCCCACCCACGCGGGTTTGATGGCCATCCCCGGCGCAGCCGGCATCCTGATCGCGCGGCCGGCGGGCCGCTGGATGGACAGGAGCGGCGCGGCTCCGGTGGTCACCACCGGCTTGCTGCTGCTGCTCGCGGCCTATGCGGCATTCGCCTTTGCGCCGTTGTGGCTGGGCGCGGTGATCGCCGGCGCGATGCTGCTCGACTTAGGCGTACGCGCCGTCATCGTCGCCAACCAGACCCTCGCCAACTCCATCGCGCCCGACGCCCGCAGCCGCTCCAACATGATTTTCTCCACCAGTGTATGGGGCGGGAATGGCGTTGGCGCCCTGCTCGCCAGCACCGCTTTCACCTACGCCGGGTGGCTGGCGGTTTGCGCCATCGGCGCGACCTTCGCGCTGCTTGGACTGGTCGTGCAGTACGTCAGCGGTCGATCCGGCAGGGGATCGCGCCAGCCATCGTCATAGCCCGCGCGATTGCACGTCCACTCCATGCGTTTCGGATCGAGGGTGCCTGATCTGCCGGAGCCGCGTTATTTTGCCGTCACGCGCGACACGTAACGGACACCTGAAATACCCTCGAAATCCGCATCCTGAGTCCAGAGGGTCGCGTCGTTCGCGGCTGCAGTGGCCAGGATGATACTGTCAGCCATAGGCAAGCGATGCTCGATGCTCAGCTTCGCCGCTGTCAGCGCCAGTGCCGAGTCCAGATTCACGATCTCGCCTTGCTGCATCAACGCGATCGCCTGCAGCGCCTGGCCCTCGCCGCGTTGTTGCATGACGCGTTTGAATACCTCGTACAGACTCAGACTGGGTACCAGCAAGTTACGCGTAGCTTCAATCGCCGGGGCGAAAAATCCGGCGTTGGGTCCGGCGGCAAAGTACTCGAGCCAGCCGGAGGAGTCGACGACGTTCACACCCGGTCGTCCTCGCGTGGAACGCTGGTATCGATGCCCTTGAGAAATCCCTTCATCTTTTTCATTGGACGAACCGGGATCAGTTCGATGCGATTTTCATAAGCAATGACCTTGATCTTTTGCCCGGCGCTCAGCTTGAGCGACTCCCGGGTGGCCTTGGGAATGACTACCTGGAATTTTGGCGATAGCGTGACGGTTTCCATGACTCGGCCTTTCGCATCGATCATATGTTCGTAAAACGATTGTCCTATCGATAGGTCTGCGGGTCAAGTCCGGCACGGAGCCGGCCCTGGGCGAGCACACCATGGAAGTGGCGCAGGACACGGGTTCGCGCGCGAGCCTGCACCTCGGCAAACGGTGACGCAACAAGTTGCTTAATGCAGCGCCATTCGCAGGGAAACGCTCTATCCGCGCTTACTGCTGCGGAATCTTCGCCGCCCGCATCAGCCTGCCCACTTTGCGAGATCCCCGGCATGCTGCTTGACGGGACTCATTGCCTCGTCCCGCGGGTTGTCGCTGCACGGCTCACGAATCGAATGCCGGCGCCATCAACTCCTGCTCCGACCGTGGAATGCCGAGCCTGCCGGCTTCGACGCGCCATTGCGCCACGGCGGCACGCGCTTGTCGCAGGGCCCGCTGCGCCTGCTGCTTCGTCAAACCGTAATCGCGACAGGCATCCATGGCGACGGAAACATCGCAAGAGGTCTCCACCTCATTGATGGCCAGGGACAACTCGCGACGATCGATCGAAGGATTGATGTCATAAGCCGGGGACAAGCGGATACCCTGTGCGTCGATGAAAAAACCGTGGTTGCGCAGGTGGTCATCGGTGTTGTGGATCAGGATGCTGAAGACAACGCGACGAAACAGTTGCTGGCAGTCGGCCCGGACATCGGCGCCCCGGGATTGCAGCAGATCCACCAGTTCGAGATAGCTCGCGCCGTGCTCGCCGTCGCTGCGCTGCGTCAGCGTCATGGCCGATACGAAGGCGAGCCGACCGCCGCGCGACGTCCGGTCAAACCGTTCGGCAAGAAAGGTGGTGTAAGGGTTCCCCGAAAGTCGCAACGGCCGCGTCCGTGGTACAGCGATTCCGGCGACGGCGGCGAGCCGATGAGCAAGCAGTTCCCAGGCGCCGACGTCGCGCGTGTCGTTTCTGCTGGGAAATTTGGCCATGCACAGAACGCCTGCCCTGTCGCGCACCGAGGCCTTGGGCCGCGCGCCGCCAAGCGACGTGCCCGGCGCGAAGAACTGGGACAGCCAGCGCTCATAGTCCGGATGACTTTCGTCGTCCATATGATCTTCATAGTTGAGGCTGGCAGCCTGCAGTTCGGGAAGGGTCGCGATCGGCGGCGCGGCGCTATCCGCGTCGCCATCGATGAACGGCAGATCAGCGGCCGCACGAAAGCGCAACGCTCCCAGCCGCGTTTCATCGTGCACGCCGAGCAGGAAGTCCCACTCCGTCAAGGCGCGCGGCCTTCGCTTCTCCCGACGCGCCCGTGCATTTTCGCGGCGCTGCATCAGCACCCTTCCCCATCTGTCCGGCGAGGAGTCCAGAAAAATGCCGAACGTGGCCCGATCCGGCGCGGGGTACTGCGGGCCGGTGGCGAGTGCAAGGTCGGGATCGAACGCAAAGACCTCGGCGCGCCGCAACCACGACGAATCGTATTCGAAGGAAAAAATCTCCCCGGAACGCGCGTGCTGGCAATGCAGGGACCCCATGAGCGCGGGCTTGCCGAAGGACGCCAGATCGACGCACACCTCTACCGGGTCGAGGCCGGACATCAGACTGGATCCCGGCCGTTCCCGGGTGTGACTTCACCATCACGCGGCGAGGCGGCGCGGCGCCTGGGGGAACGTTGCCCGGGAGTGAGTCGGGCGTCCTGGAGCTTGCGTCCCAGCGCATCATCCGCGGCAAGCTGCGCCAGGTCCTGGTCCAGTCGCAGTACCTGCAACACCCGCGCATAGATTCCAAGCGCGACCGCTGGATCGCCCTGCTCGACTCTATACAGCGTCTTGCGCGATATGCCGGCGCGCTGTGACACGCTCTCCGCCGAGTACTTTCGACGCAGGCGGGCCAGTTTCAGATTGCCGCCCACTTTCTCCAGCATGCGAGAAAGGCGCGGCAGTAGCGGTGGGGCGCTGCGGGACATAATGGGTCATATATTACACTATATTTAAGATTTTTATGTCATTTGTGACTCATTAATTAAGGGACGGGGCCACTGAAAAAGGCGGGAAGGACTGCCCGTTGGCGCTCCTGGAACCCAGGGGAAGAGCGTTCGACCGATGCTCCTGAAAAAAACAGGAGGGAAGCGCTCTTTCCGCGCTTACTGCTGCGGAATCTTCGCCGCCCGCATCAGTCTGGCCCACCTGGCGACGTCCTCGGCGTGGTATTTGGCGACGCTCTCGGGCGTGCTCGACATCGGCTCGTAGCGCAGGTTGGTCAGCAGCTGCTTTCCCCTGTCGGTGGCCATCGCCCTGGGCACCCAGTCCGCAAGCTTGTCGATGATCGCCTGCGGCGTTCCGGCGGGTGCGTACAAAGCCATCCATGCGCTGACATCGAAGTCCGCGAAGCCGGATTCGATCATGGTCGGCAGCTCCGGCATGTAGGACGAGCGCTGGCTGGTGGTGATGGCGATCGCGCGCAGCCGGTTTGCCCTGATGTGCGGCAAGGCGCTTCCAGCATCGATGATCATGAAATCGATGGCGCCCGAAATCAGATCGGGGATCACCTGGTCCGGTCCCTTGTAGGGGATCTGCACCGTTTCCAGGCCGGCAATCGACTTGTACCACTCGATCATGGTGGTGTTGATCGGCGTGGTGGCGGCATAGGACCCTTTTTCCTTTTTCTCCTTCAACACGCGGGTCAGGTCGGCCATCGTGTATATCGGCTGCGCTTGCGGCACCAGCACCACGAACGGCACGCGCGCGAACGCCGCGATGGGCGTAAAGCTTTTCAGCGGGTCGAACGGCAGCGACTTGAACAGGTACGCATTCGCCGAGAACGTGGAATTGCCGCCGGTCAGAAACAGCGTGTGGCCATCCGGTTTCGCCTTCGAGACAAATTCGGCCGCAAGGATGGTGACCTGCCCGACCCGGTTCTCGACCAGGACCGGCACCCCGGCGAGGGTTGCGATGCCCTCGGCGACGGTCCGGGTCAGGGCGTCCGCCCCCGTGCCGGCGGCATAGCCGGTGACGATGCGTATCGGCCGGTTGGGATACTCCTGCTGCGCGTGCAGCGGCGTCGCCGCCATCGCCGCCATCGCTACGATGACGGGCGCGAACAGCAGGCCCCGCAGCATCGCTCTGCGCTCAGTTTTCATTTCGCATCCCTCCTTGGCTTTCGCTTTCGGCATAGCGGCGCCGCGCGCGCGGCACTCCCCCTCCACACTGCTGCTGCACACCGCGCGATCAGACTTCCTCGTACAACTTGTCGCGCTCCCAGGCCGGGACGACGCGCAGCGCAGCGCCGAGTTTCTCGTCGAGGACTTCGCCCGGCTTCGCGCCGAAGCCGGTCTTCTTTGAGGCGATGTGGATGATGTCGTCGGCGCCGGGTTGCCCCGGGCGCATCACGCCCTGCGGATCCCTGCCGGCCTTCACATCCTCGATCGCGCGTGTCAGCTGACGCCGGTACATGACGATGCCGAGGTCGGATGTCCCGAGAAACTCCTGGGTGCGGTCGGTGATGACGCCTTGCGAGCTGATGGCCGCATCGTCCTGTGCCTCGGTGGCGATACCGAACCAGTCGTCTTCCACGCGACGGAACACGCCGGGCCGGGTCTTCTGATACGGCTCCGCGGTGACGATGTGCGGCTTGGCGTCGGTCTCCGAGCACCACAGCCACCAGGCCACGGTGTGCGTGTCGTCGACCGGCACGTTGTAGATCAGGTACTGGCAGGGTTCGGCGCCGACCCGCTGCACGTTGGCGCGCACCGCAGAAGGGAAGTAGAGTGAAAACACATCGATCCGCCCGTCGTAATAGACGCTGGTATTGGTGATGCCGGTCGGCGCCTCGGCCCAGGTGACTTTCGGCGGCTTGAGGCCCACGTCCGGATAGGCGGACGCGTGCACCGTCATGACGTGTTGCGGATCCGCGCCGTTCTCCGATTGCTGCAACCAATTGTTGTGCACATCGCGCCCCCACACGCGCCGCCGCCGGTCGCTCTGGTAGAGCAGGTCGACCTTGGGGAATACCGGCGCCGGCGCCGGACCGATATAGGCGAACACCAGTCCACCCGCCTCGTAGGCGTGGTAGGCCTTCTGCCGGACCTGGTCTTTCAGGGTGCTGCCCTCGGGTTCGGCGGGCTGCTCCAGGCACTTGCCGTTCACATCGAACAACCAGCCGTGATAGAAGCAGCGGATGCCGTGCTTCTCGACCCGCCCGAATTCCAGCGACGAACTGCGGTGCGCGCAGTGCTTCGCGACCACGCCCACCTTGCCCGAGCCGTCGCGAAACAACACCAGGTCCTCGCCCATCAGGCGCACCGGCACCGGCTTGGTGGTGACGTGGTCGGACGCCTGCACCGGCCACCAGTAGCGGCGCAGCATCTCGCCGCACGGGGTCCCCGGTCCCACGCGGGTGAGCAATTCGTTTTCTTCGGCACGCATGGTCTATCCTCCGTTGACGGCTCCGCCGACATGCTGCGGAAATTTCGCGATCCCGACGATCGCTTCCTCACCCCATTCCAGGCCGCGTAAAACCGGGACATTCTGCGACAGCACGCAAGCCACAAGATCATAGCGGAATTCTCCGGGAAGCTGTTTCAACCGCACGCTCGCCATCGACTGACAGACCGCGGGGGCGATGTCAGCGCGCCGTCGTAGAGCGCCGTCGTAGAGCGTCGTCGTAGGGCGCAGCTGTAGGGCGCGCCGCCGCAGGGCGCAGCTTCAGCGCGCCGATTCCCGGTGGTTTTCCCGCGACCATGGCGCGATGAAACCGCGCCCTACGTTGGTTGTGCTCGGTTGCGATTCAATCCGATATGTCGTTCGCTATCGTATTGAACCTGGCCGAAAGGGTAGCCACGACGGAATCAATGAACTTCCCACATCAGTTCGAATCGCACCCCCGGAGCGCAGTCCGGTTGCCCCGTGCACGTCACCGGATTAGACTGACTTCCCCGACCCGCATGGAGTCCGGCGCACATGGCCAGGATCTGCCGCATTGCAATCCAGCCATTGGCCTCGGCATGAACAACATGACCATCACCGCCACGCCGCTGCATCCCGTGTTCGCCGCGGAGTTTTCCGGGGTCGAGGTAAGCGGCTCCATCGACAAGCACGCTGTGGATGAAATAAAGGCGCAGATGGACCGTTACGCGGTCGGCGTGTTCCGCCACCCGCGACCGGTTGCCGACGAGCAGCACATCGCCTTCAGCCGGTTGCTCGGTCCCATGCAGCTCACGCCCATACTCGTGGTGAAGAGCAGCGGCAAGCAGGAGCGCGCCGTGCCCCCTGAAATCATCGATGTCAGCAATCTCGACCAGAACGGCAATGTCTTTCCGGAAAACGACAAGCGGCTGCTGTACAAGCGCGCCAACCAGCTGTGGCACACCGACGTGTCGTTCCATCCGGTGAGGGCGACCTACTCCCTCTTGTCAGCGCACGTGGTGCCGCCGGGCGGTGCCGATACCGAGTTCGCCGACATGCGGGCTGCTTGGGACGCGCTGCCCGAATCGATGAAGTCGAAAATCGAAACACTGGCAGCGGAACACTCGTACTGGCATTCGCGGGTGGTGGCGGGCGGGCCCGAGCCGAGCGAGGAGGAGCGCAACAGCCGGCCGCCGGCACAACATCCGCTGGTGCACGTGCATCCGGGGTCGAAGCGCAAGACGCTGTACCTTGCCTCGCACGCCTTTCGCATAGTCGGCTGGCCGCAGGACGAAGGCCGCGCGCTGCTGCGCGAGCTGACCGAGTTCGCCACGCAACGCCAGTTCGTCTATCGCCACAAATGGCGGGTGGGCGATATCGTCATCTGGGACAACCTCGCCACCATGCATCGCGGCACGCCGTTCGAGGACACCACCCATCGGCGCGACATGCGCCGCACCACGGTGCGCGAGGCGGAGGTGGCGTAGCTCCGCGCGTCGGGTCGATAGCGTCAAATATCGGAAAGCTATTCAGCGAAGTTGCGGCGATTCACGCGACGGCGCGTGCTTCAGAGCCAACCTAACGCCCAAGCCTCTCGTGCACCCACTGCGCGCAAGCCAGCGTGCGCCCGTCGTCGCCGATGCGCCCCACCGCCTGCAGACCGAGCGGCAAACCGTTCGTCCCCGTGGCCACCGGCACCGTGACGCAGGGCGTGTGCAGCACGGTCCACACCGCGTTCATCGCCGGGTCGCCGGTCGACCCCAATCCCTTGGGCGCTTCGCCGGTGGCCGCCGGGGCGAGCAGCACGTCGCAATCGCCAAGCGCATCGTCGATCTTGTCACGACATACCCGGCTGAAGTGCAGCGCCTTCAGGTAGTCGGCGGGATCGCGCGCGAAGCCCTTTGCGCAACGCTCGCGCAATCCCGGCGTAAGCAGTTCGGGGTGGCGCAGGTACTCGTCGCCAAAGCAGCGCGCATTCTCGTACCAGAGGATTTCCTGCTGCGCGGCGAGCAAACCGGCAAACGAAGCGGGAAGGCTGAAATCGCGCACCACGGCGCCGGCCGCGGCCAGCCTGCCGCCGGCACTGTCGAATGCGGCCGCCATGTCGGGCTGAACGCTGTTCCATTCATGGGTGCGGCACAGGCCGATTCGCGGCGGCCGGTCCATGCCCGCCTGCAGGTTCTTCAAATCGGTCAATCCCGCGGCGAACAGCGCCACATCGGGCACCGTGCGCCCGAACACGCCTATCGTGTCCAGGGTGTCCGCCTCGGGCTTCACCCCCGATTTCTGCAGCAGGTTGTAGGTCGGCTTGTAACCGACGATGCCGCAGTACGAGGCCGGACGGATCGTCGAGCCGACGGTTTGTGTGCCGAACGCGAGCGGCATCATCCAGTCGGCAACGCCCGCCGCGGATCCGCTGGAGGACCCGCCCGGCGTATGCGCCGGGTTGTGCGGATTGCGCGTCTTGTTCGGGCTGAATGTGGCGAACTCGGTGGTCACCGTCTTGCCGAGGATCACTCCGCCCGCACGGCGCGTCAGCGCGACGCTGCTCGCGTCCGCAGCGGGCCGGTGGCCCTGGTAGATCGGCGAGCCGTATTGCGTCGGCATGTCATGGGTGTCGAAGATGTCCTTCACCCCCACGGGCAGACCGTGCAACAACCCGCGCAACGCGCCGCGGTCCAGCGCGCGCGCCTGTTCCAGCGCCTGGCCCTCGTCGAGATACACCCAGGCCTGTACCACGGCCTCGCGCTCGGCGATGCGCTCCAGACAGGCCCGCACCAGCGCTTCGGCGGTCAGTTCGCGCCGCGCCAGCAGTCGCGCTGCTTCGGTTGCGCTCAGCCGGTTCAGTCCGGCGGTGTTTTTATCCATGATGGTGCATCCTAATGTTAAGTACCGGCATCGACGCGAGCCCTGGCTGTGCGCCAGGCTTGCCCCTGGCCTCGTGCCAGTCCAGCATAGGACCTGCTTCGGCCATTTAAGTATAGCTGGTGGCTTCGGGCCCAGGCTGTCCTGGCAGCACTGGCCGCCCTGCATCGAACTTCTGTGACTCTCCGTTTGATAACCCCGTCCGATCGCCCAACCCCGTGCGCATTCGCTCTGTTGTATTGCTCTCATCTGCGGCGCGCGGTGCATCCGCACTGATGCCATGAACGCGCGCCGGAAATTTCTCGCGATGCTTGCCGGCCTGGCGCTCGCGACGGCGTTGCCGGCATGGGGCTCGACGTGCCGAAGCCGGTGCTGGCGATGGCCGATCGGGTGATCCGGTAGCAGCGTGAATGCGCGCACAGCGCACGCTACCATCCTGGCGCTGTACCTGAACTCGGTTGGCATACTCTTCCGTCGCTTGACGAATATATCTATTTTTTAAGAACAATGGCCGTAGATGTCCGCAGAATTGGCATCGTTCCAGAATAATCTTCAAGAATTTTAACTGGCCACGCCCTGCTCTCCGCGATGGCGGCAGATCGAATCATCATCACACCGTGACCGGATCCGTATCCGGATCGGCGAACAAGCCGTGCTTCGCCGCATCCTTGTAATGCTCGCCCGCCGGCAGTTCGATCGAGCATGAGCGCACCCGCTGCGCCGCCGGATCCAGGCCCGGCACCGGCTTGCCGCTGCGATTGGCGCGTGCCGCGCGCAGCAGCTTGTTGCGCGTCATGACGATGCCGTTGTCGGTGGCAACCAGATGCTCGTGACGCCTGTCCTGGATGGCGCCCATCGATTCCTGCAGCGAGGCGTCCTGCATCGAAATGCCCTCGACCCCGGAATAGCTGACCCCGGCCTTCTGCGCCTGCCGGTCCATCAGGTAATCGTTCGATTTGTTGGCGCTCGGGATGAAGGTGCCCGGCAGGTACTTCACGTGTATGCCCGCGCCCGCCCGCATCGCCTTGCGCTCGGGCGCGCTGAGCGCGCGCTTCGGATGGTAGTTGATGCTCCAGGCCCAGCAGTTTTCATCGTCTATCGGCACCCACGCGTGCGCGCCCAGCGGATGGCCGGCGCGTGGCGGGATGATGGTGTACCAGGGCATGATCCAGGGCGTGATGCGCCAGTAGTGGCGGCCTTCGCCGGCATTGCGCCGCGCGCCTATCAGCAGTCCGCCATCGAATTCCACCACCTCGAACAGCGGCATGCGGTCGCCGCGATTGTATTCGTTGCCGCGGCTGCCGACGAACAGCGGGTCGCGCTCCAGCGACCCGGAGTGGAGGAAGGACACGTGGCTGGAATCGATGCCGCCTTCTATCGCCTGCAGGTAATTGCACTCCTGCAGCCGCTTGGAGACAAAGCGGCGTTCGCCAGGCACCGTCACCCATTCGAGCGCGGGCGGCGCGGGCATCTGTTCGGGTTCGCCCATGTAGATCCATACCAGACCGGCGAGTTCGATCGCGGGATACGCCTGCAGGCGGATGCGCGCGCGCGTCCCGGTCTCATCGGGCTCCGAAGGCAGGTCCACGCACTGCCCGGTGATGTCGTATTTCCAGCCGTGATAGGGACAGCGCAGGCCCTGCTCTTCATTGCGGCCGAACCACAGCGACACGCCGCGATGCGCGCAGAATTCGTCCATCGCGCCGATGCGTCCGTCGCTCGCGCGAAAGACGATCAGCTTTTCACCCAGCAGTTGTACCCGGACGGGCGCGCCATCGGGTTCGCCGATTTCCTCCGCCAGCAACGCCGGCACCCAGTAGCGGCGAAACAGATCGCCCATCAGAGTGCCCGGGCCGGTGTGCGTCAATTGCTGATTCAGTTCTTCGGTAAGCATCGCATCATCCTTGTTGTCGACTCCCTTCTCCCCCCGGGAGACGGGCCAGGGATGAGGGGAAATTCACGAAATCCACAATCTCTCCCTGCTCGCGCCTTCCAGCCCCGGTAGCGGAAAACTTCAATCGACATGCGCTCCGCTGGCACGCACCACCGGTCCCCAGCGTTTCACTTCCGCCGCGACGAACGCGGCAAACGCCTGCGGCTCCAGGTCGCCGGGCTCGATGCCTTCGGGATGCAAGCGCGCGCGCACATCGGCAAGTTGCAGGGCGCGCCGCACTTCCCCATTCAATGCACGAACGATGTCGCCCGGCATTCCAGCCGGTCCCGAGAGCGAGAACCAGATATACGCCACCAGCTCCGCGTATCCCTGTTCGGCAAAGGTAGGTACGTCGGGAAAGTCCGGCACCCGGACGCTGGAACTCACCGCGAGCGCGCGCGCCCTGCCTGCATGAATCTGTGTACTGGCCGTGGACAAGGTGGTCGATGCGACGCGCAGGTGGCCGGCAATGAGATCGGCCACCGCCGGACTCGCGCCCTTGTAGGGCACGTGGGCGATGTCGATCCCGGTAGTCTGCTTCAACAGTTCGGCAAGCAGGTGCCCCTGCGTGCCGTTGCCGGGCGAGCCATACGCCAGCCGGCCGGGCTGCGCGCGCGCCAGTGCAATGAACTCGGCCAAGCTGCGCGCCGGCAGATCCGGGTGCACCACCAGCACGCCGGGCGGCCCGCCGAAGAGTGCAATATGCGTGAAATCACGCACCGGATCGAACGGGAAGTTTTTCGAGAGCGCCGGCGCGATGCAATGCGAGGCAACGCCGGAGACGAGCAACGTATAGCCGTCGGGCGCGGCCTTCGCCACCAGTTCGGAGCCGATGACGCCTCCCGCGCCGGGACGATTCTCCACGATAAAACTCTGCTTCAGGCCCGCAGCAAGTTTCTGCGCGACCAGGCGGCCGAGCATGTCGGCGCTGCCCCCGGAGGTGAACGGCACGATGAGGCGCACTGGTTTGACGGGCCATGCCTGCGCCTGCGCTGGTGCGGTGAACAACAAACAGCCCATCAGGCCGGCGAGGCGCAGGGCTGCCGCAATGGAGGGCATAGGCGATAGGCGCGATGATGCGCTCGCGTAACAGGATGAATCTCATTTTACAGGTGCCCGCCCGCCGCGCGCCCTGCACAGAGTGCCACAAGGCACGACCGGCGATTAACTGCGAAAATGGCGCATTGAACACCAGCCCTACTCAAGGAGCAGCGTATGGAAATGACCGGCGAACAACTGATACCGGTGTCGCAGGCGGAAGTCTGGCGCGGCCTGAACGACCCGCAGATACTGAAGACCTGCATTGCCGGCTGCGAGAGCATCGACAGGGTCTCCGACACCGAATACAAGGTGGTGCTGGTGGCGGCGGTCGGCCCCGTGAAAGCCAAATTCACCGGCAAGCTGCTGCTCGCCGACCTGAATCCGCCCAACTCCTACGCGCTGTCCTTCGAAGGCTCGGGCGGCGCCGCGGGATTCGGCAAAGGCAGCGCCAGTGTCACGCTCAGTCCTGCGGAAAGCGGAACCAAGCTGGTCTATACGTGCAAGGCCAATGTGGGCGGCAAGCTGGCACAGGTCGGCTCGCGGCTGATCGATGGCGTGGCGAAGAAGATGGCCAACGATTT
Organism: Betaproteobacteria bacterium; assembly: GCA_009693435.1. The sequence goes on from SHXF01000010.1 coordinate 26,844, forward strand.
CTTCATCAAGTTTAATAAAACCATGGCGCCGGAAGGAGCCGCGCCACAAGCGGCCGCGCCCGTTGCGGTATCAAACGCCGGAGCCGATTCGGGGACGCACACTCAGGACAATCCCGTCGAAGCACCCCCGTTCAATCCGATGTGGTATGTGGCGGGCGTGATTGCGTTGATGCTGCTTGCCCAGTACGCCATCGGACCGGCCAAGTACATCAGTTGAAGCGGTTAACCAGTCGTTGTAACGCCGGTCTTCGCGACGGCAGTCTTAAGCGACCGCAGTCTTAAGTATCGGAACAGTATCGGAACACCGGCATCCGCCGTCGGGAACCGTTTCAGCGCTTCTTGGCGAGAATCGTCCCGCGGCACTTCCTGACGCCGCACAGGCAGGGCATCTTCTTCTTCTCCGCCGGCGTGTGGCGCGTCTCCAGCGTGATGTTGTAGTCGTAGGTCAGTTCCTCGCCGCGGCGAATCCTGCGGGTCGAATGGATGAACATGCGCTCGCCCTCGTCCTCGATGGCCTCGCAGTTTCCGTCGCAGGAATGGTTGAACCATTTCCCCGCGCCGCCGCGTTTGGTCGCGTCCAGGCACATGGTGCCGTCGCCGACTTCGAAAAGGAAGGTGTGATACGGAACCGGATCCACGGGATAGCGGCGTTCCGCTTCCTGCCAGGTGATGCGCTCGCCGGTGTACTCGATCAGACGCTCTCCTGCAGGAATGTCGCGGGTGGCAAACACGCCGCGTCCGTGTATTTTCGAATTGCGCACTTCAATGGGTCGGGTCATTTTCTTCGTGGCCATGGAGGGGATTGCAGCGCTCCCAAAAAGCGCCGGAGTCTAGCAGAACTGCGTGGCCGTCAGCACTACGTTTGCGTTTGCCACATGCATTCCACACAATGCCCCCAAGTCACATACAGCCTTGTTGCCCGCGGTTGTCTCGAGCAACGCCTGCGTCATGCCTTGCTCATGCGAGTGACGAAACAGCTGCAGGGCGTAGCTACAGGGCGCAGCTACAGCGCGCCGCATACGGTGGCTTTCCCGCGACCATGGCGCGATGAATCCGCGCCCTACGATGGCGGTGCTTCCGGTGACGCAGTCCTCCCCAGTCGCTGCATCGCGAGACCGGCCGCGGCAAGATCCTGGATCGCGGCGCCCACCGACTTGAACACGGTGATCGCCTCCCTGTCGCTGCGGCCATGATGGCGAGCGCTGCACAGGTCATGCAGATCGGCGCGTATGTGGTCCGCAGACAGCGTGCCGGCCTGAATGGGCTGCACCAGATCGCCCGCTTCACGCAGCGCGCCGGCGCGCGTGTCGACGAACAATTCGCTGCGCAGGATCAATTCATCATCGGACTCGCGCATGTCCGCGGCGAATGCGCCCACCAGGTCCACGTGCGTCCCCGGACGCAGCCACGCGCCGCGCAGCACCGGTTCGCGCGCCGTCGTGGCACAGCAGACGATGTCGCAGCGTGCCAGCGCTTCGCGCAGGTCGGAGACCGCTTCGGCCGGGGCTTGCGCCATCGCAGCGATCGCCGCCGCGCCGGCGCGCGATCGCTCGATGGACCGTCCCCAGACGAGCACCCGTCGTATCGGCCTTACCCTGCAATGCGCGGCGGCCATGTACGGCGCAAGCCGCCCCGGACCGACCACGAGCAGCGTCTCGCTGTCGGCGCGCGACAGGAATGTGGAAGCCAGCGCCGAGGCGGCCGCAGTGCGGCGCAGGGTCAGCGCTTCGCCGTCTATCAGTGCCACCGGATGGCCGGTGGCGCCCTCCAGCAACAGGTAGAGCGCCGAGACCGTCGCCGCGCCGCGCGCCCGGTTGCCGGGAAACACCGATACGATCTTGACGCCGATGTCGCCTCCCTCGCGCCACGCCGGCATCAGCAACAATCGACCGTGCTCCCGCTCGTTGACCAGGTGCACGTGCCGCAGCGGCGCAGTGCCGGGCGCCGCATGCGCTGCGCGCAGGGCTTCGATCAGCGACGGGTAATCGAGCGCGGCGTGTACCGCTTCAGCCGTGAGGTAAGGGAGCATGCCGATGCCTGGGTGTCGTTGCCTGCGCTGCCGTCGTTGCGGAGAAATAAACGCCGCGGCTTCCTCGCGCCTGACGCGCGTTTGACGCGCGTTTGACGCGCGTTTGACGGAAACGCGCGCTGCATACATCAAGTGCGTCGCGCCTTGATCCGCGATGACTTCCTCAGTCGCGCGCCGCCGGCGCTGCCGGCCACCGATTCACGGCACCCGCCACAGATACACGGTGCGTTTGTCCACCGTGATGACCCGCTCGGGCTTCCAGTCCCCCATGTCGAATTCGTGGGAGACGATGCGCGTGCCGGGCTTGAGCTTGAGCAATTTCGGCCGCAGTTGCAGGTTGAGGCGCGGCAGCAGATACAGCGTAATCACCGTCGCCCCACCAAGGTCGGTCTCGAACAGGTCCGCGAGCCGGAACTCCACCTGCTTCTGCACGCCCGCCTTGCGCGCATTGGCCTGGGCTTCTTCGAGGCGCTCCGGATCGATGTCGATGCCGACGCCGCGCGCGCCGTAGGTCCGCGCCGCTTCGATGACGATGCGGCCGTCGCCGCAACCCAGGTCATAGATCACGTCGCGCCCGGTTACGCCGGCCGCTTTCAGCATCGCGCTCACCACCTCGGGCGGCGTCGGCACGTAGATCACATCCGGCGCCCGCGACGGTTGCGCCAGTGGCGGCGGCGGCGGCAGGTCGACCTTGGGCTGGGCAAACGCGGACGCCGCAACGAGGGAAAGCAGGACTGCGCGCAGTATGTGGCGGATCGTGGCCATTGCCGACTCCACTTATTGACGCTTGCCCGGGCGGAACATCACCAGCACCGCGCCCACCGCCAGCACCGCCACGCCTACCAGCGCGTCTTCGCCGGTGTGGGCGAGGCTGGAATAGAGCATGTACACGCACACGCCGCAGAACACCAGCGGCGTCAACGGATAGAGCGGCACGCGAAACGGACGGGTGCTGGCGGGTTCCCAGTGGCGGAACACGAACAGCGACATGCCGGTGAGAAAAAAGAACAGCCAGAACACCGGCGCCGTGTATTCCACCATGCTCTGAAAACCCTTCCTCCAGGTCCCCATGCCCACCAGCGCGAGGGAAATGAGGGCCTGCACCACCATCGCCCGGTGCGGCACGCCGGTGACGCCGTCCCAGCGTCCGAGGTAACCGAACAACGGCCAGTCGCGCCCCAGCGCATAGCCGGTGCGCGCGCCGGTGAGGATGGTGGCGTTGGCCGAGGTGATGGCCGCGACGGCGACGAACATGCTGATCAGCACCGCCCCGGTGCCGCCCCAGGCGCGCGACAGCAGGTCGGCCGCGGGCGCCGATGATTTGGACAGACCGGTCATGCCCAGGCCCACCAGGTAGGCCCAACTGACGAGGATGTACAACGCCGCCACGATGGCGAGCCCGATGATGAGCGAGCGCACGATGTTGCGCTGTCCATTCTTGATCTCCGCCGACAGGTACGCGGCATCGTTCCAGCCGCCGTAGGTCAGCAGCACGAACACCATCGCCAGCCCGAACGCGCCCTGCGAGGCCGCCGGCAGCGGCGCCGCGGCTTCGGCGGTCACAGGCGGTGAAAAGAAGAAACCCGCCGCAACCACCAGCACCAGCCCTGCGCATTCGACGATGGTGAGCAGGTTCTGCGTCCACTTGCCGGCGCCTATGCCTACGAGGTTGATGGCGGTCAGCACCACGATCAGCAGCGCCGCATAGATGGGCGATGAGAATTCGCCCAGCGGCAGGATCTGCGCGACGTAATCGGCGAAGACAAAGGCGAAGAGGGCGATCGAGCCGCTGGCGATGACCGTCATGCGCGCCCAGGCGAACAGCCGCGCCACGTCACCGCCGTAGGCGCGTTCCAGAAAATGATATTCGCCGCCCGCATCCGGATGCGCGGTGGCGAGTTCGGCGTAGCACAGCGCGCCGAGAATGGAGACGATCGCTCCCAATATCCAGGCGAACATCATGGTCGCGCCGTCGCCGGTGTTGCCGGCTACCAGCGCGGGCAGCTTGAAGATGCCGGCGCCGACGACGATGCCGACCACCAGCGCAACGGCGTCCTTCAGATCGAATACCTGCTGGGGGGCCGCGCTGGCGGGGGACTGCGCGTTATTCTTGTTCATCCGTTCATCCTGTTATGCGGGGCGGAAAATACACAAGCGTGTTCACACACATGCGGGTGCGCAGCCTGCTTTCGTGTGCCGGCGGCGTGTGCAGACGCGATGCTATCCGTATTTTCGATCCGGCACCCGATGGCGCGATCCCGGCCGGGCGGCTGGCACAGTCCGCCGCGTGGCAACCGCAGTGCGCGGGCGGCGTTGCCAATCGCCGGCTAACGTGTTGATATGGCCCGATGCCAGTCCACTACGATGCAGTATTCATAGGAGCGGGCCACAACGGCTTGACGTGTGCCGCCTACCTTGCCAAGGCCGGACTAAAGGTCCGCCTGCTGGAACGCCGCGACATCGTCGGGGGCGCCGCCATCACCGAGGAATTCCATCCGGGATTCCGCAACTCCACCGCCAGCTATACGGTGAGCCTGCTCAATCCGAAGGTGATACGCGATCTGCGCCTGGCGCACCACGGCCTGAAGATCGTCGAGCGACCGTTTTCGAATTTTCTGCCCCTGCCCGATGGCGGCAGCTTCAGCCTGTGGCCCGGGGCGGATGCGGCGCGCGCCGAACTGGCGCGGTTTTCGGCGCGCGATGCGACGCGACTGGGCGAGTACTTCCAGACCATGGAAAGCGTGGCCACACTGCTGCGCGAGATGGTGCTCGAGACCCCGCCGCGCCTCGCGGGCGGCTGGGGCGACGTGCTCGACGGCCTGCGGCTCGCCGGTCATTTGCGCAAACTGCCGCTGGCGGCGCGGCGCGATGCGCTGGATCTGTTTACCAAGAGCGCGGGTGAACTGCTCGACTGGTGGTTCGAGTGCGAGCCCCTCAAGGCGGCGCTCGGCTTCGATTCCATGGTCGGCAATTTTGCCGGACCCTACAGCCCGGGCTCGGCCTACGGCCTGCTGCATCACGCCTTCGGCGAAGTGAACGGCAAGCGCGGCATCTGGGGGCACGCGCTGGGTGGCATGGGCGCCATCACCCAGGCGATGCTGGCCGAAGCGACGGCGCACGGCGCGGTCGCCACCACCGGCGCCGCAGTCGCGCAGGTGCGCATTCGCGCGGGACAGGCCAGTGGCTCGCGACGCGACAAGGGCGCAAGCCGTGCTTATGGCGTGACCCTCGCCGATGGCACCGAGATCGACGCCCGCGTGGTCGTGGCCAACGTCAATCCGAAACTGCTGTACGGCAAGCTGGTCGCGCCGGAACACCTGGATGATGATTTCCGCAGCCGCATCGAACGCTGGAAATGCGCCTCCGGCACGTTGCGCATGAACGTGGCGCTCTCGGAACTGCCGAGTTTCAGCTGCAGGCCCGGCACACAGGTCCAGCCGCACCACGGCGCCGGCATCATCATCGCGCCCTCGCTCGAATACATGGACCGCGCGTGGACCGACGCGCGCTCGCTGGGATGGGCGCGCGCACCCATCGTCGAAATGCTGATCCCCAGCACCGTCGATACCAGCCTCGCGCCCGCCGGCGCGCATGTCGCAAGCCTCTTCTGCCAGCACTTCAACCCGGTGCTGCCCGACGGGCGGAGCTGGGACGATGCGCGCGAGGCCGCGGCGGACGTGGTCATAGAAACGGTCAACCAGTGCGCGCCCAATTTCCGCGCCAGCGTGATAGCGCGCAAGGTGCTGACGCCACTCGACCTGGAACGCGATTTCGGGCTCGTGGGCGGCGACATTTTTCACGGCGCGCTGTCGCTGGATCAGTTGTTCGCCGCCCGCCCGGTCCTCGGCTACGGCGATTACCGCACGCCGGTAAAGGGACTGTACCTGTGCGGATCCGGCGCCCATCCGGGTGGCGGGGTCACCGGCGCGCCGGGACATAACGCGGCGCGCGAGATTCTAAGGGATCTGCGTCGCTAACTGCGGCGCGCGCTCCAGCGTTCCGTGGTCTGACCGGAACGCACCGTGCCTTCCATGCCGTTGCCGCTGACCTGCCCGGTAAATTCGAGCAGGTTGCCTTCGACGGACATGACCGAGAAGCCGATCTGGTCTCCGCGCAGCAGCGGTTGGCGCAGTCCGACGCCCAGCTTGCCGTAGCGCACATTGCCGTTGATCATCTGGTAGCGCTGGGTCAGGGTCATTTCCTGCACGCTGCCGCCCGGCAGCGTGATGCGCCAGCTGCCGTCCACCTTCGCCGGCACGATCCACAGGTTGGCGCGGCGGCCGTCGATGTCATCGATCTCGTCGGGCGTCCAGTCATCCATGTCGAACTGATGCGCGACCAGGCGCGTGCCGGGTTTCATCTCGAGCAGCGTCGGGCGCAGCTTCACGTTGAGGCTGGGCAGCAGGTACATCGTCACCACCGTCGCCTGCCGGAAATCTTCCTTGAAGATGTCGCCGTTGACAAAGCGCACGCTGCCGGCCACGCCTTCGCGGGCCGCGTTACTGTTGGACAATACCACCATGTCGAGATTGAACTCAATGCCCTGGCTACGCGCCTGGAATTTCTTGGCCGCCGCGATGGCGATGCGCCCGTCGCCCGAACCGAGATCCACGACAAAATCCTTGGCCGTCACCTGCGCCATGCGCAGCATGCGCTCCACCAGATCATCCGGGGTCGGCACCCAGATCACATCCTTGCCTGCCTGCCCGACCCGGGGCGTAAACCCTTCACTGGGCCGTTGCTGCGCCGTTGCGGACAGCGCCGCGATCGACAATCCCAGTATCACCAGCGCGCTGCGAATAACCGACTTCATCTGCCGTCTCCTTGATTGATGTGATGTACCGCACGGGGCCGTGACCGTCGTACCGCGGGGCCGGATCCGCAAGTACGATATTTTGCCTTGTTCCGGCCGGAAAGGGGCAATGCCACGCGTGAAGATAACCGGACGCTCTGTCGATGTGCATCACATCGATGAACCCGCTCGCGCCGGCCGCAGGTACGACCCCTGCCTGCGAGCCTGTATCGGGCAGACTCACTGCGGCCGGACAATGCAGCGATAATGGCGGAAACCCATCCGCTATAATCGCCACGCGCCTGGGTGCAATGGCACCCGCAACTGGGAGAGGCGATCGATGTCCGCACTACTCGGCCTGTCCCGGCTGATCGACAGCATGAACGAGCGCCTGAGCCGAATCGCCAACTGGCTGGTACTGCTTTCCTGCCTGATCAGCGCCGGCAACGCCATGAGCCGCTACGCCATCAGCGTCAGTTCCAACGCCTGGCTGGAGATCCAATGGTACATGTTCGGCGCGATGGTGATGCTGGGCGCCTCGTACACGCTCAACAGGAATGAGCACGTCAGGGTGGACCTCATCTACGGCCACGTTTCGACGCGGGCGCAACTGTGGATAGACATTCTCGGCGGCATCCTTTTCTTGTTGCCTGCCACCATCATAATCGGCTGGCTGTCCTGGCCGATGTTCATCAATTCATGGCGCATCGACGAAATGTCGGTTAATGCGGGCGGCCTGCTGCGCTGGCCGATCAAGATATTCGTCCCGCTCGGTTTTTTGCTGCTGACACTGCAGGGGTTCTCGGAAATCATCAAGCGCGTCGGCGCGCTGACCGGGCATTGCGCACCGCCCCGCCACTACGAAAAGCCGCTCCAATGATGCTTGCCCGGGAGTTGATGGCGCCGCTGATGTTCGGCGGGCTGGTGGTGTTCATGCTGATCGGTTACCCGGTGGCGTTTTCGCTGGCCGCGGTCGGGCTGTTCTTCGGCCTGATAGGCATCGAGCTGGGATTTTTCCAGTTCACGCTGCTGCAAGCGCTGCCGGAACGCGTGTTCGGCATCATGGCGAACGATCTACTGCTGGCGATCCCGTTCTTCACCTTCATGGGCGCGATTCTGGAACGCTGCGGCCTGGCCGAGGACCTTCTCGACGGCATGGGCCAGTTGTTCGGACCGGTCCGAGGCGGACTGGCCTATGCGGTGATCATCGTCGGCGCCATTCTCGGGGCCATCACCGGAACGGTTGCCGCATCGGTCATTGCCATGGGCATGATTTCCCTGCCTATCATGATGCGCTACAACTATGACATGAAGCTGGCGACCGGCGTAATTGCCGCCTCGGGCACCATCACACAACTGATTCCGCCATCGCTGGTGCTGGTAGTGCTTGCCGACCAGCTCGGCAAGTCAGTGGGCGACATGTATGCCGGCGCCATCGGCGCAAGCATCGTGCAGGTGTTGCTGTTCTGCGCCTACATCGCCATTTTGAGCTTCGTAAAGCCGGCCACCATGCCGGCCCTGCCGAAGGAATTCCGCACCATCTCGGGCTGGCCGCTGATACGCAAGGTGTTGTGGGGCATGGTGCCTTCGCTGGTGCTGATATTCCTCGTGCTCGGCACCATCCTGATGGGTCTGGCAACACCCACCGAAGGCGGCGCCATGGGCGCGGTGGGCGCGATGGTGCTGGCCGCAATGCACAAGAGGCTGACCTGGAAACTGCTGGATCAGGGTATGCAGACCACCATGCGCATTACCGCGATGGTGATCTTCATACTCATCGGCTCGACGGTGTTCGGGCTGGTGTTCCGCGGTGTTGACGGCGACCTGTGGGTGGAACACCTGCTCACCGGATTGCCGGGCGGCGTGGTGGGCTTTTTGATCTTCGTCAATCTGTTCGTTTTTTTACTGGCGTTCTTCCTCGATTTCTTCGAGATCGCATTCATCATCATTCCGCTGCTGGCCCCGGTCGCGCAGAAGCTCGGCATCGACCTGATCTGGTTCGGCGTGCTGCTGGGCGCCAACATGCAAACGTCGTTCATGCACCCGCCCTTCGGCTTTGCCCTGTTCTATCTGCGTGGCATCGCACCAAAGGAGGTCAAGAGCGCCGATATTTACTGGGGTGCGATTCCGTGGGTGGTCCTGCAGCTGATTCTCGTGGCGATCCTCATTGCCTGGCCGGGCCTGGTGACGAATTTCGTGCCGAAGGACGAAGTCCAGGATCCTTCCAAGATAGAGAGATTCATCGAATCGCAGACGCCCGACCTGGACAAGCCCGCAGAAGGAGAGCCGCCACCAGAACGCAACGAGGAAACAGGCGAACCCAAATCCCGCGAGGAAAATCGCGCCGATGACCTGATGCGCGACTTGCAGAAACCGAAATAGCGCTCGCGCGCAACTACGCTCCGTCAGGCCATGAAAAACCCCGCCGCAGCGGGGTCTTTGATGGCGCAGGTCGATCAGCCTTTTTTCGCCGGACCTTTCGCCGCGCCGCTCTTCGCGCCGCCCGCTACCGCAGCGAACGTGAAATTATCGTAGGTGTTCTCCGCAACCCGGAACCACAGGAACTGTTCCGCCCTGAATTTGCTCCACGTTTCGTAGATGCGCTTCCAGTGCGGGCTCTTGGCCGACAGTTCGCCATACAGTTCGTCGGCCGCCTTGAGGCAGGCCTCCATGACCGGCCGCGGGAAAGGGCGCAACTGCGTGCCGCTGCCTATCAGGCGCCGCAGCGCCGCCGGATTTTTCGCGTCGTAGCTCGCCGTCATGTGGATGTTGGCCTCCGCGCATGCCGATTCCAGCGCCGACTGGTAATGCTTGGGCAACTCGGCCCATTTTTTCTCGTTGACCAGGAGCGACAACTGCGGACCGCCTTCCCACCATCCCGGATAGTAGTAAAACTTCGCCACCTTGTTGAAGCCGAGTTTCTCGTCGTCGTAGGGGCCCACCCACTCCGCCGCGTCTATGGTGCCGCGCTCCAGCGCCGGGTAGATGTCGCCGCCCGCAATCTGTTGCGCCACCACGCCTACCTTCGCCAGCACCTGGCCGGCCAGCCCGCCGATGCGCATCTTCATTCCCTTGAAATCGGCGACCGACTTGATTTCCTTGCGATACCAGCCGCCCATCTGCGCGCCGGTGTTGCCCGCGGGAATCTGGATGCAACCGTAATCCTTGAACAGCGGCGCCATGGCTTCCAGGCCCCCGCCGTAATACATCCAGGCATTCTGCTGGCGGCAATTGAGACCGAACGGCACGTTGGTGCCGAATGCGAACGCCGGATCCTTGCCGATGTAATAGTAGGGCGCCGTGTGGCAGCATTCCACCGTGCCTGCCTGCACCGCGTCCAGCGCCTGCAGCCCAGGCACGATTTCACCCGCCGCGAACGCGCGTATGGTGAACTTGCCTTCCGTGACTTCAGACACCCGCTTCGAGATGATGTCGGCAGCGCCGTATATCGTATCCAGACTCTTCGGAAAACTGGAGGTCAGGCGCCACTGTATGGTGGGCGACCCTTGGGCAATGGCCGGAGCTGCCAGCGTGGCGGCCGCGCCGGCGGCCGCGCCCAGGCCGGCCTTGGTAAGAAAATCGCGTCTTTGCATATATCCTCCTGTACAGGTTGGTCGAGTCGCCGCATTGTACGCCCGCCGCAGAATCCGTTGTGCGAACCGCGCAGGCCGAGTGCGATTCAATCTGATTTGGCGTTACCTACCGTATTGAAACAAGACGAGACTCTAGCCGCCGAGCGGTGGCACTATCATTGCCGCTCGGCGCGGCCGTAGGGCGCAGCCGCAGGGCGCAGACGTAGGGCGTAACTTCGGCGCGCCGAATACCGGTGGTTTCCCCGCGACCTCGGCGCGATGAATCCGCGCCCTACAATGGTGGTGCGCGGGTGCGCACCCGCGTATCGGCGCGCATTGACGCTCATTCGAGGCGAATGCTACCTTGCCGTCCTCGCCTTGAGAAAACTCAGGCCTGCTGCCGCGGACGCGAGTATGCACGTCCGTGTCCGTGCCGCGGCCCTGATTCCGGGATCTTCGATGAGGAGGTTGCATGTCATTTCGCCTGCGCTCGGCTTTCGCATTGATGGTTGCGGCAATGCTGCCCTTTTCTCTAGCCGCCCACGCGCAGCCCTATCCCGCGAAGCCGGTGCGCATCATCATTTCCTTTCCACCAGGCGGGATCACCGACGTCCTGGCCAGGCACCTCGCGCAGAAAATGCAGGACGGTCTCGGGCAGTCCTTCCTGGTCGACAACCGGCCCGGGGGGAATTTCATCATTGCCGCCGAAGCCGCGGCCAAGGCCGCCCCCGATGGATACACCCTGTTCATGGTCGTCGACAGCACCTTCACGCTCAACCCCCTGCAGAATGCAAAGCTCCCCTATGACCCGGTGCGCGACTTCTCGCCCATCTCGCTGGTGGCATTGCAGTCGCTGTTCGTGGTTGCGAGCACGAAAGCGCCGGGAAACAGTTTCAAGGAAGTGCTCGCCTACGCCAGGGCGAATCCGGGCAAGGTGACATTCGGTTCGTCGGCGCCGGTCGCGCAACTGATCGGCGAGCAGATCAAGGTGAGCACGGGTGTCAACATGCTGCACGTCCCGTTCAAGGGATCACCGCCGATGCTGCAGGCGCTGCTGTCCGGCGATATCGATTTTGCGATTACCACGTTCGTGCCGTACGCGAACTATGTGAAAGACGGCAAGCTGCGCGGGCTGGCAGTGACGGGAACCGGCAGGGAGGCACCCTCCCCCGACAGCCCGACCCTGGCCGAACTCGGTTTCCCGGAACTCGGCTATCGCCTGTGGTTCGGTCTGGTTGCGCCGGCCGGCACTCCCAAGCCGATACTGGACAAGTTGCACGCCGAAACCGGAAGAATCCTGAACGATCCCGATTCCCGCCAGCGCCTCATTGCCGTCGGCCTGGACCCCGCGCCCAGCACCCCGGAACAGCTGGGCGCGATGATCAAGGGCGATCTCGATAAATGGGGCAGGGTCATCAAGGCCGCAGGCATCAAGATGGGGAATTGAGCGTCGACGATTTCCCGCGACAAGCACTGCGCGAAGCGTTGTAGTGGATCGAAGCGTTGTAGAGGATCGAAGCGTTGGAAAGCATCGAAGCATTGTAAAACATGAAAGGCGGCTCATGAGTTCCGTAGTTGGCATAGACATAGGCGGCACCTTCACCGACCTGGCCGCATACGACCCCGTATCGAAGCGTTTCTTCTACGAGAAGACTTCCAGCACGCCCGCCCCCGACGAGGGTGCCGTGGATTGCCTGACCAAACTGGGCCGTGCCGGATTCAAGGTCGAGGCCGCGGGCATCCTGAAGCACGGGTGCACGGTGGTGATCAACAGTATCCTGGAGCGCCGCGGTGCCAAAACGGCGCTGGTGACAACCGATGGATTCCGCGACATTCTCGAGATCGGCCGGGGCAACCGGCCTGAGTCCTTCAACCTGTTCTTTCGCAGGCTGGCGCCGCTGGTGCCCCGGGAATTCCGGTTCGAATTGCAGGAGCGGATTTCCGCAAAGGGCGAGGTCATGGTGCCCCTGGACCGCGCTCAGTTGCTGCGACTCGCGGCTGACCTGAAAGCGGCCGGGATAGAAGCGATTGCAGTCTGCTTCATTCATGCCTATCGCAATCCGCTGCACGAGAGCGAGGTCGCTCAGTTCCTGAAAGCGCAGGGCGACTGGTTCGTCACGACTTCCCACGAACTCTCACGGGAATTCCGCGAATACGAGCGCACCTCGACCACCGTGGTGAACGCCTTCGTCGGCCCGCGCACCAGCACCTACGTCAACCGTTTTCGCACCGGCGCCGCCAAGGCGGGGTTCAACGGCCGCGTGCTGCTGATGGGTTCGAATGGCGGTGTGCTCACGGTCGAGGACGCCATTCAGCGCCCGGTGCTGCTGATCGAGTCCGGTCCGGTGGGCGGCGCGGCCGGGGCGGCGGAACTGGGCAAGATCACCAATCACCCGAACCTGATCGCCTTCGACATGGGCGGCACCACGGCCAAGGCGGTGATCCTGGAAAACGGCGAAGCCGCGGTCACGCCGGTCTATTATGCCGCCGGCTACAACCGGGGCTATCCGGTGCAGGCCGCGGTTCTGGACATCGTCGAGGTCGGTACCGGTGGCGGCAGCATTGCCGCGGTGAACGAACTCGGCGCGCTGACGGTCGGACCGCGCAGCGCGGGCGCGGTGCCGGGCCCGGTCTGTTACAGCAATGGCGGGACGGAGCCCACCATCATCGATGCCAACCTGGTGCTCGGCCGCCTGCACCCGGATCGCTTCCTCGGGGGTCAGATCAAACTGGACGCCGCCGCCGCCGAACGTTCCATAGCGGTGCTGGCCGCGCGTCTGGGCGAACCGTTGCACCGCGTGGCGGAAGGCATCATCAACATCGCCACCCTGACGATGGCATCGGCGGTGAAGATGACGACCATAGAACGCGGTCATGATCCCCTGGACTTCACCATGGTCGCCTACGGCGGCGCCGGCCCCCTGCATGCCGCGGCGGTGGCGAAGGAACTGGGTGTCAGGAAAGTCATCATCCCGCCCCATCCGGGACACTTCTGCGCCTACGGCATGCTGTATGCGAACCTGCGCTATGACCTGGTGCGGATGTTCGCCACGCCTTTGCCCGAACTCGATTTCGCGGAAGCGGAACGCCACTACCAGACCCTGGAGGACGAAGGCAAGGCAACCCTGTCCCAGGTGGGCGTGACCCTGGAGCGGGTGAACATCTCGCGCTACGCCGACATGCGCTACCTCGGACAGGAACACACCATCAAGATCCGCCTGCCTAACACCCTGGCGGGCCAGAGCGCGGCAACGCTGCATCGCCTGTTCGAGGAAGGTTATGCCAAGCGCTACGGGCACACCAGCGAAAACGTCGCCGTCAACATCGTCAATCTGCGGGTGGTGGTCGATGGCGTCGCCGAACGCCCTCCCGTCGAAAGAATCAGGAGCGCGGACAAACCGCCCCGCCCGGCATCCCGCAAGGTGAATTTCGACGGCGCCAATTTCATTCCGTGCAACGTCTGGCAACGCGACGAACTGTCGCCGGGTTACCGCATCGAAGGCCCGGGTATCATAGAAGAGGCCGCGTCCACCACCGTCCTGCCGCCGGGCACTTCGGCGGCGCTGGACGAATTCGGCAATATCATCATCGATATACGGAGTTGACCATGAGCGCTGTCATCGAAGCCAATGCCGTCACGCAAGACCCGCCTGCGGAAAAACCGCGGTTCGATCCGATCATGCTGGAGGTGATCCGCAGCCTGCTGATCGCCATCATGGACGAGTGCGAGATCAACCTGTCCCGGACCGCGTTCAGCCCCATCATCTACGAGGTGAAGGACTACTGCATCGGCCTGCTCGACAGGAACTGCCGCACCATCGCGCAGAGCCGCGGCAGCGTGCCGACCTTCATGTCCGACCTGGGCGATTCGGTGCAGGATGGCGTCGACATCTACGGCCTGGACGGGTTCGAGCCGGGCGACGTGCTGCTGATGAATTTTTCCGACGTCTGCGGCCAGCACCTGAACAACGTCGTGGTCTACCTGCCGGTGTTCCTGGGCAAGGAGCTGATCGGCTTCATGGCCTCGCGGGCGCACTGGTCCGATGTCGGCGGAAAGAATCCGGGCTCCTGGTGCACCGATTCCACCGAAATCTTCCAGGAAGGGCTGCAGTTGCGCTCGCTCAAGGTCTACAAGCGCGGCAAGCCCGATCCGGAAATCCTGCGCGTGATCCGCCACAACATCCGCATGCCGGAAATGTCCATGGGCGACATGGAAGCGCAGATCGCGGCGTGCGAACTGGGCCGGCAGCGTTACGTGGCGCTCATCGAAAAATACGGCTGGAAGCTGGTCAACGATTGCATCAACGTCATGTGGGACCAATGCGAGGCGCTCGCGCGGCAGCAGATCCGCGCCATGCCCGATGGCAGGTACACCGCGGAGTCGTTCCTGGACGACGACGGCGTGACGCCGGACAAGACCATTCCGATCAGGATCAGCGTCATCGTCGCGGGCGACACGCTGACGGTCGACTACTCCGAACTCGCGCCCCAGACGCCCGGCCCGATGAATTGCGGCTACAGCGCCGGCATCAGCGCGGCCAAGGTCGCGATGAAAAGCGCCCTGGTGCCGGACGTGCCGGCCAACGAGGGAACGTTCCGCGCGCTGAAAGTCATCCTGCCGCCCGGCACGCTCATGAGCGCCGTCGACAACGCGGCCATGTCCTTGTGGACGGTCACGATCAAGACCATCGTGGACACGATACTGCGCGCGATGGCGGACGCGGTCCCCGACCGGATACCGGCGGCTCACCACGGCGCCATGGGCGCATTCATGTTTGCCGGCCGTCACCCCGACACGGGCAACCGCTTCTCCACCGTGGATTCCGTGCTCGGCGGCTGGGGCGCGCACGCCAACGGCGACGGGTTCTCGCCGCTGAAAACCGTGACCCACGGCGATACGCGCCAGGTGCCCACCGAAGTCGAAGAAACGTTCTGGCCGCTGGTGGTCAGGCGCTATGAGTGGCGCGAAGATTCGGCCGGCCCGGGCAAGCACCGCGGCGGGCTGGGCTTGCGCAAGGTGTACATCATGCCGATGGACGGGCGGCTGACCGTCGCCTTCGAGCGATCGAAATGCGCCCCGTGGGGGATCTTCGGTGGCGGGCCGGCGCAGGTCGGCTGCGCGCGTGTCAGGCGGCCCGGCGAAAGCGGCTGGACGACATACCAGAAAGCCACGGGGCTGGACGTTCCGGCCGGGACTGAAATCGAGTTGCTGTCGGCCGGTGGCGGCGGGCACGGATACGCGCACGAGCGCGACCTTGCGAGGGTGCAGGACGACGTTCGGCAAGGCTATGTTTCGCTTGCAGGGGCAAAGAAAGACTACGGCGTCGTGATTGATGCAACCCATATGACCATAGACGAGGCGCAGACGAAGGCGTTGCGGGACAGGATGCGCAGTGCGAGCCGTGTTGCCTGACCAGGACCATGCTTGAAAAAAACAGCTTCAAAAGCGAAGCAGAATGGCAGCGCGACAGCCCTTGCGCAGATCGACAGCATCGCTTACGAATTGCGGGACACCTATCGCGCATTGGCGCGGGCATTCCAGGTCGAGACCGAGCGCTATGGCATTTCGATGGGCATGTGGATGTTTCTCCGGGCGCTGCGTCAGCAGGACGGGCTTACGCAAAAGAAGTTGATCCAGAGCGCGGGACTGATGCAGCCGGGAACCAGCGCGGCGCTCAAGCAGATGGAGCGGCGCGGACTCCTCACGCAGGCTGCCGACAGCGAAGACCGCCGGAAAGTGAGGATCTATCTGACACCCAGGTCGCGCGCATTGCTCGGCAAGCTCGTTCCGATCGCGGCGAAAGTGCGCTCGAAGGCAACCAGTGATTTCACCGGCAAGGAGCTCGCGTTGCTCATCGAGATGCTGGATCGGATTAGAACGAACATCGGCGAACCGCGCTAGAGTTGAACCCGCCTGCCGTATCTGCCAACCGAGTTTGTCAACCGAGCCGAAAATCCACCATGTCCCCTCCACCTGACCAGCCCCAGCCAAAGTCACCGCCGGTGCCGGGCGATGCTCTGCACGGCAGCGCCATCATCGCCGCGATCAAGGCCAGCGGCATCCGCTTTATCGCCGCGTTGCCGGACATCACCACGGTTGACGGCCTGCTCAAGCCGATCGCGCGGGATCCGGATTTCCGGTTCATCCGGGTCTGCAAAGAGGATGAAGGCATCGGCATCTGCGCAGGACTCGCGTTTTGCGACCAGCGCGCCTTGCTGCTCATTCAGAGCACCGGCCTGCTCGATTCCATCAACGCGCTGCGCGCCAACGGCGTCGAGTACAGCCAGCCGATTTGCATGATGGTCGGACTGATCGGCAAGGAAGCCGACCGCGCGCCGCGGGATTCTGCGGAATACGGCGTGCGCATCATCGAGCCCATCCTCGACGCCATGGAAATCATCCACGTACTTATCGACACCGACCATGATGTCCCCCTGATCGAACCTGCCATCGCCCGCGCCTATCGCGAGTCCAGGCCGCTGGCGCTGCTGATCGGCCGCCGGCCCATGAGTGCATCATGAAGCGCGATCTTTGCCTTGCCGAACTGGCCCGCCACCGGACCGATCAGATCGTGGTTGCGGTCTACCACGCGGCATTCGACTGGATGCGCATTCAACCGCATCCCCTCAATTTCCTCTCGGTGGGCGCGATGGGACTTGCGTCATCGAATGCGCTCGGCCTCGCCCTGGGTCGTCCGGACAAACAGGTGATCGTCCTCGATGGCGATGGCAGCCTGCTGATGAATCTGGGCAGCCTCGTCACCATCGCCGAAGCCGCACCGAAAAACCTCCTTCACTTCGTATGCGAGAACGGGACCTACGAAGCCAATGGCGGTGTTCCCACGCCGCGCCAGGGACAGGTGAGCTTTGCCGGATTTGCCCGGGCAGCAGGTTACAGACACGTTCAGGAGTTCTCTGAACTGGATGTTTTCGCCGCCGCAATCCCGTCTCTGCTGTCAGCCGAGGGCCCGACGTTCGTGACCCTCAAAATCGAGCCGGGCGAAGCATCGCCGAAGGACTACCCCTACATTCACGGCGCGGACACGCGCACCGCTTTCAAGGCCGCGCTGCAGGGAAAGCGGCCGGCGTAAAACCACGAAAGGTGTGCGGCATGCAACGGCTGTCCAAAGGGTTGTCCAAAGGGTTGTCCAAAGGGTTGTCCATTTTGTCACTCATCATCTGCTTCGCCGTCTTGGCAGGCGCATCCATGACGGTCATTGCGCAGGACAAGTACCCCGCGAAACCGCTGCGCCTGATCGTGCCGTTTGCGGTCGGCGGTCCCGTCGATGGCGTAGCCCGCATCCTCGGACAAAAGCTGGGTGAAAGTCTGGGGCAACCGGTGCTGGTGGAAAACCGCACCGGCGCCAGCGGCAACATCGGCACGGAACTGGTGGTCCGTTCCGCGCCCGATGGCTACACCTTGCTGTGGGGCGTGATGAGCAGCATGACGGTCAGCCCGAATCTCTACAAGAAGCTGACCTACAGCACGGTTACCGACCTCGCCCCGATCATACTCGCGGCCAAAGTGCCCAATGTGCTGCTGATACATCCCTCCGTGCCTGCGAGATCGCTTCAGGAATTGATCGCGCACGTCAAGGCCAATCCCGGCAAGCTGACATTCGCATCCGCCGGCGTGGGAACGTCCTCCCACCTGACAGCCGAGTTGCTGAAGAGCGTGACCGGCATGAACCTCGTCCATGTCCCCTACAAGGGAACCGGCCAGGTCTACCCCGACCTGCTCAGCGGACAGGTGGCCATGCTGTTCGACGCCGCGTATGTTGCCGCCCCCCGCGTCCGCGCGGGTGAACTGCGGGCACTGGCGATTGCTGACACGACGCGCTCGGTCGCATTGCCCGAGGTGCCGACGATGGAGCAAGCCGGCGCACCCGGTGTTGCGATCAGTTCCTGGTACGGTTTCCTCGGACCGGCCGGCACTCCCGCTCCCATCATCGCCAGGCTCAACGCCGAAGTGACGAAGATTCTGCAGTCGCCGGACACGCTGACGAAGTTCTCCGGCATGGGCGTGGTCCCGCTGGGCGGCACGCCGGAGGAATTCGCCGCCCACATCAAGGGCGACCTGGCGAAATGGGCCAAGGTGGTCAGGGAAACCGGTATCACGGTGGAATGAGCAACGACCGCTTTGTCGGACAGTCGGTCCTGCGCAAGGAAGACCGGCGCCTGCTCACCGGGCGGGGACGGTTCATTGCCGACCTGCAGTTACCGGGCATGGTCCAGGTGGCATTCGCGCGCAGCAACCAGGCACACGCCCGGATACGCGCGATCGACGTGTCGCGCGCGCGGGCCCTGCCGGGTGTGCTGGCCGTGTTCGTGGCAAAGGACATCAAGCCGGAACTGGTATCCGTGCCGGGAATGCAGAACCGGCAGCCCCTGTCCTGGCGCAACGCCGTCGAGCACGAATTCAACATTCCCGACACGCCATTGATGGCCGACGAGAAGGTTCTGTATGTCGGCGAAGCCTACGCCATCGTCGTCGCCGAAAGCCGCCACATCGCGGAAGACGCTGTGGAGTTGATCGCAACGGATTTCGAACCGCTTCCTGTAGTGGATGGCATCGACGAAGCACTCAGGCCCGGTTCAGCCAGAGTTCACGAAGCGCAAGAAAACAACGTCGTCGCACGGTTCTGCATACACAAGGGCAACGCCCGTTCCGGAGAATTTCGCGACCTGCGCCGCATCCGCCGCCGCTTTACCAACCATCGCTATCTTGCCGCGCCGATGGAATGCCGCGGCGTGGTTGCCGAATACGACGACAGCCAGGACAGCATCATGATCTGGTCGGCCACCCAGGTCGTCCACTGGGTGCGGCGCGAAGTGGCAAAGCAACTCAAGTTACCCGAAGGCCGGGTCCGATGCGTTGCGCGGGATGTGGGCGGGGGCTTCGGCGTCAAGGGGCATGTCTATCCCGAGGACATCCTCATACCCTGGTTGGCGCGGCGCATCGGCCGGCCGGTGGCATGGATAGAGGATCGCCGCGAGAACCTGCTTAACTCGTCCCATGCCCGGGACGACATCCACGACGTGGAAATCCTTTTCGACGGCGAGGGCCGCATACACGCGCTGATCGATGACTTCACCAAGGACTCGGGCGCCTATACACCGGTCGGTATCGGCGCGCCGTCGAACACCACCAGTCACATCTGCGGTCAGTATCACGTCCCCAATCTCGAACTGAACGCACGCATCGTCGTCACCAACAAGACGCCCAACGCGCCCTACCGGGGCTCAGGCCGGCCGGAAGGCACCTTCGTCATGGAACGCCTGATCGACTTGATCGCCGGTGAACTCGGACTCGAACCGGCCGAAGTACGCAGACGCAACATGATTACCTCTTCTCAAATGCCCTATTGCGCGGGCATCCCGTTCCGCGACGGCGTGCCTATCACCTACGACAGCGGTGACTATCCCGCCGTGCTGCAACTGGCGATAGATGCAATTGGCGGACTGGAGGCATTTCGCGCAAAGCAGCGCAGTGCATGGAACGAAGGCCGCTACCTGGGCCTGGGCTTCGGCTGCTATGTGGAAGGCACCGGCTCCGGCCCCTTCGAAGGCGCCACGGTCAGAATCGATCCCTCGGGGAGCATCGTCGTCGCCACCGGCGCCTGCTCCCAGGGCCAGGGCCACGAGACCGTGTTTGCGCAAGTCACGGCGGATGAATGGGGCGTCCGGCCCGAAGACGTCACCATCCTACTCGCCGACACAGCCACGATCGCCAACGGCTACGGCACCATCGCCAGCCGCAGCGCGGTCAATTCCTCGGGGGCCATCGTCGCCGCCAGCAAGGTGTTGCGCGGCAAGGTGCTGGCAATTGCCGGCTTCCTGATGGAGTGCGATGCGCAGGACCTCGAATTGCGCGACGGCGCCGTGTCCCTCAAGGGCGCCCCGCAGCACAAGCTTGCCTTGAGTGAAATCGCCCGCGCCGCCCAGCCAGGCTGGGACAACCGTCGCCCGCCCGGGGTATCGGGCGGACTCGAAGTCACCGAGTACTTCGAACCGGAAACCGTTACCTGGGCCTACGGCACGCACGCTGCCATCGTCGAAGTCGATACCGAAACCGGGGTAGTGAGCGTGCGCAACTACGTCGTCGCCCACGACGCAGGCGTATTGATCAATCCGACGGTGGCAAATGGCCAGATCATGGGGGGCGTCTGCCAGGGCATAGGCGGCTGCCTGCTGGAGCGTGTGGTTCACGACACCGAGGGACAGAACCTCACCGGTTCATTCATGGACTACGCGCTGCCGCTGGCCGCGCATATGCCTAATGTCGAATTCCGGCACACGGAAATCCCCTCACCGCTGAATGAACTCGGCGTCAAGGGACTGGGCGAAGGCGGCGCCGTGGGCCCGCCGGCGGCCATCATCAACGCGGTATGCGATGCGCTTCGGCCGATAGGCTTTGAGCTCAACCGCAGCTTTGTCAGCCCGCAGGAAATTGTCGCGGCGATCCAACGGAGAAATCATGTCGCTTGAAATTCGAAGAGTGGTCACCGGCCACGACGCCGCAGGCCGCGCAGTGGTTCAGATCGATGAAATCGCCGGAATCGTCACGTCGCGCCACGCGGGGCAGGAGGCCGTAGTGGTGTGGACGACGAACGGCTATCCCGTGGAGAACACCGACGATGCGGACGGCGCGGCAAAGCCGGTCGGCACCAGCCAGACCGTTGGGACGATATCTGAGAGTTGCCAATCATAGCACTAAGTGCTAGAACGTCCGGTGTTGGGGTACGTATGACGATCATTCGGCTTTCCGAAGAATGTCCGTAGCAATATCGACAAGGACGAGCAAGGTTCTCTGAAGAAACTGGCTTCGTACTTGTTGTCATTGTCGCCGTCCGCTTTGGTTACCGCACAACGTGCGGGTGAATTGATGGAGGTAAATTGCGATGCGCAAGACTAAATCGGCAATTCTTGAGGCCGTGCACGAGACGGCCAAAGGTCTGCATGCCGCTGGCGTGATGGAGCAGGTCACGCTGCGCGAATTTGACCGCATGTGCCTGCCGCCGGTCGAGCATTTGTCGCCCAGCAAGATCAGAAAAATTCGGGTTCAGTCGCGCGTCAGCCAGGCGGTATTTGCTGCGCTCCTGAATACCAGTGTCTCGACGGTTCAGAAGTGGGAAATCGGCCAGAAGCGCCCCACTGGAACGGCGCTGAAGCTGCTTCACCTTGTACAGAAGCGCGGTCTCGAAATCGTCGCATAGCGTGAATTGTCTTCGACCGAATTCGAGAGTCACTTGCTATTCCCAATCGCGCGACCCAACTATTCGTTGGTGCGAACGCGCGTCTGCCCCTCACAATTCAGACGTTCGGCATCAATAGTGCGACCGGGATCAACGCCGTGTGCGACGCGCTGCGGCCGATAGGCTTTGAGCTCAACCGCAGCTTTGTCAGCCCGCAAGAAATTGTCGCGGCGATCCAACGGAGGGTGCATGTCGCTTGAAATTCGAAGAGTGGTCACCGGCCACGACGCCGCAGGCCGCGCGGTGATTCAGATCGATGACATCGCCGCAAATGTCACGTCACGCCGCGCGGGGCAGGAGGCCGTGGTGGTGTGGACGACGAACGGCTATCCCGTGGACAACGCGGACGATGCAGACGGCGCGGCGAGGCCCGTCGGCACCAGCCAGACCGACGGCACGATATTCAGGATCGTCCGCTACGAACCGGGCGTGTCACCGCGCAACCACCGCTCCGAGAGCATCGATTACGCGGTGGTGATGTCGGGCGAAATCGACATGCAACTGGACGACGCCACCGTGCACCTCAAGGCGGGCGACGTGCTCGTCCAGCGCGGCACGGTGCATAACTGGCAGAACCACGGCAGCGTGCCATGCGTGATGGCGTTTGTTCTCATCGGTGCGAAGCCGGTCGTGCGGGGCGGCAAGACGCTGGGCGATGCCGAGCTTGCGGCGCCTTGATTCGCGCCAACGCGGACCTCCGTCACTGTGCCCGGTGGTGCTGTCAACCAACGTTGACCTGCCCGGCAATAAGGGGTAAGGTATTACGGTATTACCATCGTACTGCCTTTTATATTGCCGGAGCCTCATGGCGCAAACTTCGAAACTGACGGAAAAATATCAGGCCACCATTCCCGCTGACGTGCGGATGGCATTGGGCCTGAAAAAGGGAGATATCGTTGCCTTTGATATCGCCAGAGGCGAGGTACGGTTGCGCCGCGCCACCCCAGTCGATCTGGCATACGCCCAGGCCTTGACCGGCACGCTCTCCGAATGGGATTCCAAGGAAGATGAACGCGCTTTCCGGGATCTTTAAGCGCTTCGACGTTGTCGTTGTTCCGTTTCCCTTCACCGATAGGCTGGCGGCCAAAAGGCGCCCGGCACTGGTAGTCTCGCACGCGGCATTCAACCGGGCGGCGGGCCACAGCGTGATGGCGATGATCACCAGTGCCGCGCATTCCTCCTGGCCGCAGGATGTCTCGATCCGCGATTTTGCAACTGCCGGCCTTCCGAAAGCCTGCGTAGTGCGGATGAAACTGTTCACGCTGGATCAACGACTGGTGCTGCAAGCGGCCGGCTGCCTCTCAAAACGGGATTCAGACGCGGTCGAGAAAGCGCTCGCGGCGACATTCAGGTAGTGCCCGCGCCGGCGCCGCGACATGCGATGTCGGCGCCGCCCTCAGGAAGGCGCGTCGGTCGGCTTGATCCCCATGGACTTGAACACCTTGGCCGCATTGGCCCGGTCCGCCTTTACGAAGGCTGCGAATTCCGCGGGTGAATTCCCTACCGGCTCCAGGGTTTGCGCTTTGAGGAATTCCTGGATTTTCGGTGCGCGCAACGCTTTCGCGAATTCCGCGCTCAGCTTTTCCACGATGGGCATGGGTGTCTTGCCCGGCGCGAACACACCGAAATAGCTGGGCAAGCCGGGATCCGCGCCAAATTCCGCCAGTGTCGGAATGTCCGGCAGCAGTTGCGAGCGGGCGGGCGTGACAGCGAGCGGTTTCAATTTGCCGGCCTTGATATGCGGAATCGCAAATCCCAGTCCGCCGTAGGTCACGTGGATTTCACCTGAAAGAATTGCCGGAAACGCCTGGCCGGCGCCTTTGTACGGCACGTGCGCCAGTTCGATTCCGGGCGCACGCTTGAACCACTCGAGATACACGTGCGGAATACTGCCCTGACCCCATGAACCCCAGTTGACCTTGCCGGGATTGGCCTTGGCGTAGGCGATCATTTCCTTGAACGAATTGAACGGCGCCGACGAATGCGCCACGATCAGGTTGTTCGTGTTCACCAGGTTCGTCACCGGAACGAAATCGGTCTCCGGGTCGTAAGGCATCTGGGTGAACAGGTTCTGGTTGTACGACAGGCTGTCCGGCGTGGTCATGCATATCGTGTAGCCGTCCGGCGGCGACTTGGCGCAGGCGGACATGCCGATGAAGGTGCTGCCGCCCGGCCTGGATTCGATGATGACCGGCTGGCCCAGCGATTCCGCCATCGGTTGCGTGATCGCACGCGCCGTTCCGTCCACCAGGCCGCCGGCCGGGAACGGCAGTATCAGCCTGATCGGCTTGGTTGGAAATGACTGGCCAAGAACCGGGGGCGCGACCAGCACCGTCGATGCGAGTAGCGCGGCCCCTGCGATTCGGGCGATGCGTGATTTCATATTGATCTCCTCCATTAGAAAACGTTGATCTCGATTGTGACCCAAGCTGCCACTCATTGCTTTTTCATATACGCCGGGCGGCGCTCGAGCAGCCTCTTTGCTTTCCCTTCGCCCAGATTGGCCACGGTGTCGAGCTTGCCCTCGTCGGTAAACCTGACTTCGACCGAAACGCCCAGATCCGACTTCAGCCGTGCTTCAAGGTGCTGCTGCAGCCCCTCGGTGCTGCCGGCATCCTTGCGCACTTCGATGTGGACGATCATCTCGTCGCGCGGCCCGCTGCTCGCCTCCACCGTGTGCGCTTCGCACAGCCATTCGCCGGTGGTGCGCGGATCGCTGCGCACCGCGGGCAGGCAGGCCATGGGATAGACGTTGACGCCGCGCAGCCGGACCATGTTGTCGCTGCGGCCGAGGAAGTGGTCCATCCGGCGGAAGTGGCTGCCGCAGGCGCATTGTTCCGTGGACACGATGCGCGCCAGGTCGCGCAGGTTGAAGCGGATCGAGGGCATCAGGGTGCGGTGAAACACCGTGACCACCAGGTTGCCGACCTTGCCGGGCGCCACCGGCTGGTTGGTCTCGGTATCGAGGATCTCGAAATACATCGCGTCCTCCATGAAATGCAGCCCGCTGCGATGTTCGCACTCGAATGCGCCCTGGCCTACTTCGTTGGTGCCGTAGTTGTCGAACACCGGGCAGCCCCACAGCGATTCCAGTTGCGCCCGCAGCGTGCCTTCGGTATCCGGACCGAGGAACGTGGTGATGAGCTTGGTATTCAGCTCGCGTATGTCACGGCCGAATTCCTCCTTGCTCGCCTCCGCCAGACGCAGCAGGTATTCCGGGAAACTCATCCAGCAATTCACGCCCGCATCAAAAGCGACCTCGATCTGGCGCCGGCTCGCGGTCACCAGCCCGCTCCCGGTGGTGAGCGGCATCACGCCCAGATAGTCGTGGCAGGCCTTGTAGGTAGCCCATCCCAGGTTGGCGAGGGAACAGGTGGCCGGAATCTGCATGACGTCGCCGGGCCGCACGCCCTGCAGGTACATGGCGCGCGCCGAGCCGAGCGAATTCCATTCCCATTCTGCAATGCCATGCACCGTGTTGCGCGGCTTGCCGGTGGTGCCGCCGCTGGTCTGCAACTTGACGGGCGCTTTCTGCAGGTGGTCCTTCAGGCTCGCATAGCCGGGAAGCAGGCCGAAAGGCGGGTGGGCCTGCTGGTCGTCCTTCAGGTCGTCGGAGTTGTAGATCGGCAGCTTGCCAATATCGTCCAGACTTCGGATGTCGCCCGGCTGGATGCCGGCCTTCTTCCACATCGCCTGGTAGAAAGGGTTCTTCCAGCCCACCTGCATGACCTCGAGGAAGCGCTCGTTCTGCAGCGCGCGTATGCGCTCCGGCGCCCATTTGTACACCGTGTCGGCGAACACGTCGGGCAACGGGTAACGCGCGTAAAACTTGTCCCAGTCGAAAGCGTAGCGGTAGGCGGGAAGCTTGCTTCCCCCCGGCGCCTGCGAATTCACTTGCCAATCCAGAGCCATATGCGTTCCTAAGCCTTCCCCGCGCTTTTCAATGAGGCGGCCCGCGCCTTCTGCGCTTCCAGCGCGCGCTTCACCTTGTCTTCCAGCTTCAGGACGCGGATGGCGTTCTTGTGGAAAATCTTCTCCGCGACCGCATCCTTGACGCCTTCGATCTGCAGTTCATCCAGGCACTGCGCCGAGGACCAGCCCGGATAGTCCGACCCGTACAGGATCTTGTCCTGCAGCCTGCGGGTCATTTCGCGCTTCAGCACTTCGGGAATGTAGCGCGGCCGCCAGCCGGAGATGTCCATGAACACGTTCTTCTTGTGGACCAGAACGGCGATCGCCTCCTCCGTCCACGGCCACGCCGGATGGGCCATCACGATGGTGAGATTCGGGAAGTCCGCGGCGATATTGTCGATCGCCGGTATCGGGCGGGCGTAATCCAGCTTCAGGCCCCCGCCGCCATCCATGCCCTGGCCCAGCGCGGTGGTGCCGCAGTGGATCAGCACCGGCGCGCCCAGCGACTGGCACAGGTCCCAGAACGGATAGAAGCGATGGTCATGGGGATAAAAGGCCTGCAGTATTGGCATCCATTTCGGACCGGTCAGCCTCAGATCGCGAATCGAGCGCTCCAGTTCCTGCAGCGCCCACTTGCCCTTCCACGGATCCACCACCGCCCAACCCGGCAGAAACACATCCGGGAATTTCTCGGTCAGGCCGGCGATGAAATCGTTGGGGATCGCACCCTCGCCGGTGGAGGCCTGCGCGTCCATGGCGATCATCATGGCGAGTACGTCGTCGCGGCGAAAGTCGTCGGCCATCTCTTCCTCGGTCTTGGCCCTGACCGGCCTGCCGAACATGGCCTCCATCGCCGCGACGAACTTGCCGATGCTGAGGGAATGCTCTTTGGTGGAAGGATGGCAGTGCACATCGATTGCGCGCATGAGATTTCCTTTTCCGTATCAATTCATGACCAGACCACCGCTGACGCTGATGGCCTGGCCGGTGATGTAAGCCGCTTCATCGGAAGCGAGAAACGCCATGGTGTTGCCGATGTCCCTTCCTGTGCCCAGGCGCTTCATCGGCACGCGCCGGATCATTTCCTCCACCATGCGGGCGCCGCTGTCGCCCTGGCTGCGCAGCGCATCCAGGGTGGGGCCCTCGACCGGGCCGGGGCACACGACGTTGGCGGTGATGCCGGAGCGCCCGACTTCGCGGGCAAGCGACTTGGCAAAACCCATCAGCCCGGCGTTGCCCGCGTTGGCAACAGCCGTCCCGCTCTCGCCCACCTTGCCGCCGTCGGAGCCGAGGGCGATGACGCGCCCGGATTTGCGCGCGAGCATATGTTCGATCACGGGCCGGCAAAGATAGAAAAAAGAAGTCATCTGCGCATTGATCATGGGCGCCCAGGTCGCCGGATCCTGCTTGACGAACAGCGAGAATCCTTCCGGCAGGCGCGCCCCGGTGCAGCTGACAAGGATGTCTATTTTCCCGAATTCGGCCAGCACCGCTTCGACCCAGCGCCGCGCCTGCACTGGGTCGGTGGTGTCGACCTTGTCCATGCGCGCGCGCCGTCCCAGGGACCGGGCATGATCGAGCACCGCCTTCACCGGCGCTTCGCGCGAATGGTAGGAAAGCGCCACCTCGCTGCCGCAATCGACGAAGACCCGCGCCACTTCACGGCCGATGCCGCCGCTCGCACCGGAAATCAGCGCAACCTTGCCTGTCAGATCAATCATGATTCACCGCCTCCCGTTTCACCACGTCATCGCAGTGCCTGCGCCAGTCCGCCTCCACCGCCTCCCGGGAGAGCCCCCGGGTGATGAACACGATGCGGGAGCGTCGGTCGCCCCCGCCCCAACCCTGCAACCGCTCGGGCGGATGAAACACATGATGCACGCCATGAATGGCAACGGGCGCGGATTCGCCCGCGACGTTGAGTATGCCTTTCACGCGCAGCAACTGGTCGGCGTTCCTGATCTTGAGCGCGGTCAGCCAGCGGTTGAAGGCCTGCCATTCGATAGGGCTGTCGATGACCAGGGAGAACGTTTCGATGCCGTGCAGATGGTCATGAACCATTGCGTGCAGGTAACTATTTTGAACGGCGTCATCGTGTCCCGGTGAAACGTGGTCGACGCCGAATAGGCTGGCAGGCGCGATGTCGCCGTCGACGGAAACGAAGATCGGGGCGCGCGGATTCAGCCGCGCCAGTTCCGCTTTGATGGCGCGCGCCGCATCGGCGGGCGCCAGATCTGTCTTGGTCAGCACCAGCCGGTCGGCAAGCGCAACCTGCTTGACCGCCTCTTCGTGTTCGCGCAGCTGCCGCGCCCCGTGCAAAGCATCCACCGTGGTCACGACGGCATCCAGACGGAAGTTGTCCACGATCAGCGGCTGGTTGAGCAGCATCTGCATGACGGGCGCGGGATCGGCAAGCCCGGTGGTTTCGATCAGCATGCGGTCGAAGCCGGGGATCTCGCCGCGATCGCGCTTGCCGAACAGGGTGCCGATCACGCCCTCCAGATCGCCTTGCACGTCGCAGCACAGGCACCCGTTTGCCAGCACCGTGACTTCGCCATCGCTCTTTTCCACGAACAGCTGGTCAAGCGCGATATCGCCGAATTCGTTGATGACAACCGCGGTTCTGGCCATGTCCGGATGGCGCAGCAACCGGTTGAGCAGGGTGGTCTTGCCGCTGCCGAGGAACCCGGTAAGCAGGGAAACCGGCAGTCGGTCTTGTGGTTTCAGGAAAATGCTCATGCGGCAGCCAGGTCTGGACGGGACAATTTTTCTGGCTTCGATTGGCAAGGCATGGAATGTGGGATATTAGCTCATGGAAACGAATTCAATTCCGGCGGACAACATGAGCGAGTTTGCGGCAGAGCAATACCTGGTAGGCGTCGATATCGGTGGAACCTTTACCGACCTGGTGGCCTTCGAACCGGCCACCGGGAGCATCGTTTTTTCGAAGGCGCGGAGCACGCCGCGCAACCTGGCCGCGGGTATCGAATCCTGCATCGCCAAGTCGCGCGTGCCCATGCGTGCCGTGGACACGCTGTTCCACGGCTCCACCGTGGTCATCAATGCGCTGATCGAGCGCAAGGGTGCGATCACCGGGCTGGTCACCACGCGCGGATTTCGCGATGTGCTGGAAATCGGCCGAGGCAATCGCCCCGAGAATTACAACCTGTTCTATCGCAAGCCCGAGCCTTTCGTTCCCCGCTTCCTGCGCTTCGAAGTGGACGAGCGCATGGACCCGGAAGGGAACGCCGTCCGGCCGCTTTCCCTGGCTGACCTTGCCGCGGTGGCGCAGGCAGCGAAGCGGCACAAGGTGGAAGCATTGGCGATCTGCTTCCTGCACGCCTACGCCAACGCCGCCCACGAGAATGAAGCGCGGCAGGAACTGCAGCGACTGCTTCCCGGGGTGTACATCTGCACCTCCAACGAAGTGGCCTGCGAGTGGCGAGAATTCGAACGCACTTCGACGACGGTGCTCAACGCATTCGTCGGCCCGAATGTGAAGCGCTACGTGGAAACGCTTGAGAAATCGAATTACGATGCCGGCTTTCGCGGGCGCTTTTACCTGATGCGCTCCAATGGCGGGGTGATGTCGCCGGAACACGGCAAGCGCCTTCCCGTTGCGATGGTGGAATCCGGCCCCGTGGCCGGCATGATAGGCGCCGCCTGGATCGGCACCCAGTTGAACGAACCGCTGGTGGTCGGATTCGATATGGGCGGCACCACCGCGAAGGCCTCGCTGATCGAAAACGGCACGCCCAAGCTGGTCGAGCTCTATTACGTCAACGGCTACGCACGAGGCTATCCGCTGCAGGTTCCCACCATCGAAGTGGTCGAGGTGGGAACAGGCGGCGGCAGCATGGCCTGGCTGGATGAGACGGGCGCGCTCAAGGTCGGTCCGAAAAGCGCGGGTTCGGAGCCCGGCCCGGTGTGCGTGCGCAATGGTGGGACGGAACCCACGGTGACGGATGCCAACGCACTGCTCGGCCGCCTCAACGTGGATCATTATCTCGGCGGCGAGATGACGCTGGACGTTGCCGCAGCAGAAAAAGCCATAGACGAAAAAATCGCGAAGCCGCTCGGCCTGTCGGCGATCGATGCTGCCGCGGGGATCATCACCATCGCCAACTCCAACATGGCGCTTGCGGTGCGCGGCATCACCATAGAAAAAGGCGTCGACCCGCGTGACACGGCACTGGTCGCGTTCGGCGGCGGCGGACCGCTGCACGCCACTGAAATCGCCCGGGACATCGGCATACCCAAGGTCATCGTGCCGCTCATGCCGGCCTGTTTCTCGGCGCTCGGCATGCTGCTCGCCGACATCAGGCATGATCTGGTGCGCACCTGCGTGAGACCGCTGGCGGGGGACCCGGGCGCGGTGAACGGCCTGCTGGCGCTGTTGCGCGAGGAAGGCCGGCAGACGCTCCTGGACGCGGGCACACGCGATGCCGATGTCCGCTGCGTCGAGTACCTGGACCTCTGCTATGTCGGCCAGCAGTGGACGCTGCCGACCCCGGTTGGAGAGAGCACGGTGAATGACGGGAACGTCGCCGCCATCCGCGAGCGCTTCGATGCGATGTACGAAACGCGGTTCGGCCATTCATTCCCGAATCTGCCGCTGCAAATCGTCAACGTGCGCCTTGCCGCGACCGGCGCCCGGCCCAAGCCGTCCTTTCCCGACCTGCCCGAAAGAACATCCGGCGAGCCGGGCTTCATTCGGCGCCGGGTTTATTTCACGGGCTCCGGATTCGTGGACTGCCCGGTGTATCAGCGCGATACACTTCTCGCGGGTGACCGCATCGACGGACCGGCCGTCGTCGAAGAGGGCGTGGCGACCCTGTTGCTGCATCACGGCGACGAGGCGACGGTCAATCGATCGGGCGCCATCGTCATCGCAGTCCATTGAAGGGCCGAACGCATATGGCGTCTTCCACGCCCATCTTCCACGCGCATTTTCGTCGCGCATTTTCGTAGCGCATTTTCGTAGCGCATTTTCCTAGGAGAACGAATCATGGACACCAAAGTCAAAAACGATTCCGCGCAAGGACGAGCGCTAGCGCGCGGCGCGGTCGATCCGATCACCCTCGAGGTGGTGCGCAACAGCCTGGTCGCAACGGTCAAGGAAATGACCGACAACCTGGTGCGCACCGCCTACAGCCCGATCGCCGCCGAGATCAAGGATTTCTCGGTCGGTCTGCACGACGCCGAAGGCAATTCCATCATGCAGGCGCCGCACGCGGCGCCTGCATTCATCGCCGACCTGGACGGCACCATACGCACCGGTGTCGGGCTGATCGGCCGGGACGGGTTCGAGCCGGGCGACGTGGTGCTGTGCAACGATGCGGCCACCAACGGCCAGCACCTCAACAACATGGCGGCCTACTCGCCCATCATGATAGAAGGCGAACTGATCGGCTTCTCCGCGGTTCGCTCGCACTGGATCGACGTAGGCGGGAAGATCAGCGGTTCGATGTCGGTGGACAGCCGCGACATATTCTCCGAAGGCTTCCAGTTTCCGACCATGAAGGTCTATCGCGCCGGGAAGCCCGATCCGGCCATGCACCGCTTCATCGCCACCAATTCGCGCTTTCCCGAACTGGTCCTGGGCGACATGCGCGCGCAGATATCGGCCTGCCGCCTTGGCGAGCGCCGCCTGCTCGACCTGATCAGGAAATACGGCAGGGATACGGTGTTCGCCTGCATCAACCGCATCTGGGACGAGAACGAGCAGATCGCCCGCGCCGCGGTTCAGGCGATCCCGGACGGCGTCTATGAAGCGGCGTGCCGGCTGGACAATGACGGCATCACCCTGGACAAGCCGATCCCCCTGAAAGTGAAAGTCATCGTCAGCGGCAGCGAAATGACGGTCGACTTCACCGGCACTTCCCCGCAGGTGGCGGGCCCGTACAATTCGCGCGCGGCTGAAGCCGTCGCGCGCATCGCCTTCAAGTTCTTCACCACGTCGGCATTGCCCGCGAATGCCGGCGCATTTCGCAACCTGAAGGTGATCTGCCCCGCAGGGACGGTGCTATCGGCCCATGAGCGCGCACCCATGGCCTGGTGGAACATGCCGGTGAATTCGAGCATCGATCTCATCCTGAAGGCGCTTTACCAGGCGATCCCACAGGGCGTGACCGCGGGCCATTCGGACAATATCGGCTCAGGCATGCTGGCCGGCATACACCCGCGCACCGGCAAGCCGTTCCAGACCTTCATTCCCTACGCCGGCTCATGGGGAGCGACCCACGTCGCCGACGGCCAGAGCGCGATCGTTTCGCTGATCCAGGGCGATGTGCGGCTGATGCCGGTGGAAATGCGCGAGACCGTCTTCCCCATGCGCATCCGGGAATTCGGCCTGCGCGCCGATTCCGCCGGGCCGGGACAGTTCCGCGGCGGACTGGGCACCATCATCGCGCAGGAAGTGCTGTCCGACTGCACCTACCAGGCACAGTACGAACGCACCCTCGATGCGCCCTGGGGGATCGCGGGCGGCGAATCCGGGCGCGTCACGCGAACCTGGCGCGAGCACGGAGACAGCACCGAGCAGTTTTCCCTCCCGCTCAAGTGCAACGAGCACCCATTCACCACGGGCGACACGGAGTACCTGCTGTCCGCCGGCGCAGGCGGGTACGGACGGGCGCAGGACCGGGATATCGAAAGAGTGCGCAACGACGTGTTGAACGGCTACGTCACAGCGGAGGGCGCGCGGCGCGACTACGGCGTGGCGATCGACGCGGATTCGCTGGAGATCGATACCGCGGCCACGGAAGCGTTGCGCGCGGCCATGCGGCAGACCCTCTGAGGGGCGTGCCGGCACGGCACCCCTTGCCGCTCAGCCGGGGGCTGAAAAACTCCGCGGGGGCGCGCCGGAGCGCGCGCGCTGCACCATGATTTCCAGGGCCGCCTCGATCCGGCGCACAAACAAGGCTGTGTCGAACAGCGGCGCGCAGGCGCGCTGCACGGCCACTTTCGCCTTCAATGCGGCCAGCGCAGCCGGATCCCGTCCCAACGCGATCGCCTTTGCTTCGTAATCCTGTTCGTCGACTGCAATCATTTCCGGCATGCCCAGCGCGCGCAGCATGCTGGCCGCCACCCGTGCGCCCAGGATTTCCCCGGGGCAGGTGAGCACCGGCACGCCTGCCCACAGCGCGTCGCTGGCGGTGGTCCCGGCATTGATGGCGCG
Organism: Betaproteobacteria bacterium; assembly: GCA_009693435.1. Next base: position 59,584 of record SHXF01000010.1, read on the forward strand.
CGTGTCCAGAAACAGATCGACCTGCCGATGACGCGCAAGGTGCCCAGCCTTGGGCAGGGACGGCGCGAACACAAGGCGCGCCGGGTCGATGCCGAGTTGCGCGGCCTCGCGCCGCAAATTCTGCTCCACCAGCCGGTTGGGACCCAGCAGCCACAGTACGCTCCCCGGCACCTGCGCCAACACCCGCATCCAGGTGGCAAACCGCACCGGTTCGATCTTGTAGGTCTGGTTGAAGCAGCAAAACACCACGCTGCGCTCGGGCAGCCCGCAATCGGCGCGCGAGGGCGTGTCGACGGCGATCGCTTGCGCGTTGTCGTTCACCTGGTAGCAATCGGGAAGCCGGGCGATCGCCTCGGTGAAATCTCCTTCGCTCTCGCGCGGCAGCACCACCTCATCGGCGATCAGGTAATCGATGAAATCGGCGCCCATGGTGCCCGGATAGCCCAGCCACTGAATCTGCACCGGCGCCGGACGCAGCGCAAAGATTTCATTGCGCGCGCCGCCCGAATAGCCGTTCATGTTGACCAGCACGTCGATGCCGTCCCGCGCGATTCGGCGCGCTGTCTGTTCGAACGACTCGGCCGCCACATCGCAGAAGCGGTCGCAGCCTGCAACGATGCGCCTGCGGTAGTCGCTGCCGTCGTCAGCGCCCCAGGAGTAGGCGATGACCTCGAAGCGGCTTCGGTCGTGAAGCGCGAACAGTCCCGCGGTGAGGTGACCGACGGCGTGGTTCTTCAATTCACCGGAGGCATAACCGATGCGGATGCGCTTGCCCGATGCAGCGTCGGATGTGGGTCGCTCCGTCGCGATCGCAGCGCGCGACGCCGTGTATGCGGCGGTGAGCTTGCCGCCGTGATGCGCTGCCAGCGCCTTGTGAAAACCGGGCGGAAACGGCAGCAGTTGCGCTTCGAACGGCGTGATCTGATCCATCCAGTCCCCGCCGGCATCGGCCCGATAGCGCGCCAGCAGTTCGTCCATGCGCGAGCGCACCGCCTCCCATTCGCAGACGTCCATCAGCGGCTTCAACATGTTTACCCGCGCTTCGCTGCATTGCGGGTCGATGCGCAGGGCTTCGTTGTAGTGCGCCAGCGCGAGTTCCAGCTTGCCGTCGATGTGCAGCACGTTGGCCAGGTTCACGCGCGCGCCGACATGATCCGGATCGATGGCAATGGCGCGGTTGAGCGCCGTCAGCCCTTCATCGAAGCGGCGTTGCTCCACCAGCACCATGCCCAGATTGCTGCAGGCGGCCGCGTAATCGGGCCTTGCGCTGAGCGCGGTGCGAAACGCACGTTCGGCGGAAACAAGATCGCCCGCCTGCCAACAGCGAATGCCGTCCTCGTTCGAGGCGTCCGGCGCAATGCGCGTACCCAACAGGTCCTGCACCAGACGACCGAGCATGGCATGCTGCCAGTGAAGTGTAGGGGCTGATTCTACCGATGCGGCGGCCCGGCTGCGATTTGGATACACTCGATGCGCAACATCCGGCTGTCGGACTCCATTTACCGCCGAATCAGACCCAGGCGACGCGATGAGCACGAACACGCACACTTTTGTCTACGTCTTCCCCTCGCGTGTCGAGGCTCTGAGCGCCAATGAACCGGGCAGCGGCGCGCTGTCGCTGCAGTGGCCGCCCGGGATACAGCCGTTTGGAACAGCGCTGCCGCTGCAGCAGAACGATGCGCTGCAGACCATACAACTGCGGCCCGGCGCGCTTTCCCCTGAGGAGTGCGCCCGGGTGATCGCGCTGGGCCAGAACACCATAACTCCGCTCTAAGCCATCTGCGCATAAAGGATGTCATTGTTCAGAAAGGATTTTCGCGAGCGCCCCGTTCCCCAAAAGGGCGAATATTTCCGCTCTAAGAAATCTGGTCAGTGTTAAAAGAGGCAGATAACGCCCAGCCACA
>SHXF01000096.1 GCA_009693435.1 Betaproteobacteria bacterium
CTGCACCAGAGTCCCCTCGAACAATTCTCCGCTTTCGCTTGTCATCTCGATTCCATCTCGCGTTGTCATAGCTCTCTTAACGTACCAGCGCTCTAACCGTGGACCAGGTAGTACGGATATTTTTATAATTTTTCACAGGCTCTGAGTCGGCCGCGCTTCGACAGGTGTCCTTCGACAAGCTCAGGACGAACGAGGGATTGGGCGTCCTTCGACAGGCTCAGGACGAACGGAAGAGGATTGATACTTGCAACGCGAATTCGGTGTATTCGCGAATCCACTGTGAACTGCGCCGGAAGGGAGTACATTAAAAAAACCCTACCGCGGAAGGGGCCTATTCCGTTCTTTGAAAGATCAAATTCATGGCTATACCCGCGGAAACAAAACCAATGATATTGGGTGCCTTCGTAGGGGCGTTTGCGCTGGCGGTTATCGGTTTCAAGTTCGGCGGATGGCTTACCACCGGTCAGGCAGAGATACTGGGAACGCAACAGGCGAGGACCGCTGTCGCGACAGCGCTCGCGCCGATCTGCGCGGACAAGTTCAAGCGCGACGCGAAGTACGTGTCGAATCTCGCGGAGCTCAAAAAAGCCGATACCTGGTCGCGCGGCGCGTACATCGAGAAGGGTGGCTGGGCGACGATGCAGGGCGCCAAGGCGCCCGAATCTCAGGTGGATACGGCCTGCGCGGCATTGATCATCGGCACGTAGTCCTCGCCGGCACGCCCGGACAGGCGCGTGGTTGAGAGTGACGGGATCGATGAGCGCCCGTCACTCATCCCGCGTCCGCTAGCGTGCATTCCGTAGCGGCGACGCAACGGACCACGCACGCGGGCTACGCCCGCGCTTGCGCCCGCAGCGCCGCCAGCACCCGCGGCGGCGCAAACGGCACCTCCAGCAGTCTCACACCCGTCGCGTCGAACACGGCATTGGCCAGCGCCGCAGGCACCGGCGTGGCTGAGGCTTCGCCCGCGCCCAGCGGCGGCTGGTCGGTTCGCTGGATCAGCTCGATATGCAGCGCCGGCACGCCGAGAAAGCGCAGGATGGGGTAGCTCGCCCAACTGGTACTGGTCACGCGTTCGGCGTTGAAAGTGGTGCGCTCGTAGAGCGTGCGCGACAGCGTCTGCAGCAGGTTGCCTTCCACCTGGTTATGCACTGCGTCCGGGTTGATCATCAGCCCGCAGTCGTGCGCGCAGGCCATTTGCAGCGCGCGGATCGCGCCGTCCGCGCGGTCCACCTCGACCTCTTTCGCCACCGCGGCATAGCTCTCGTTGTGCTTGTAGTGGATGTAGGCGATGCCGCGGCCGCGCACTTTGCCGGCCTTCTGCGCGACCTCCGGGGAGAGGCGCGGCGATGGGCGCGGCGTCCAGCCGATCAGCGCCGCGCAGCGCTTGAGCACTTCCACGCCGCGCGCATCGATCACATCGCGCAGCCGGAATTCCAGCGGATCCATCTTCGCGGCGGCGGCCGGCTGGTCGATCATGCTTTCCACGGCGAAGCAGTTGGCCACCTTGCCCTGCGCGCGGATTTCGATCAGTTGCGGCGGGCCCTTCGGGTCCCAGCCCAGTTCGTCCGCGCGCATCCATTGCACGCGCACCGGCCGGCCGCTCGCTTTGGCCAGCAGCGCCGCGTCGGCGGCAGCGTCATCGTGGCCGTTCATGCCGTAGCAGCCGGCGCCATCGAGATAGATCACGCGCACCTTGTCCTGCGGCAAGCCGAGCGCGCGCGCCGGGGATGTGCCGGATGGACGCGTCACTCACTTCGAGCAGCTTCGCGCCCACCGCGGCCGGCCGCAGCACGCGCCCGTGCAGCATGCCGGGCAGCGTGAAGTCGTGCACGAACACCTGGCGGCCGGTCACCTTGGCGGGTATGTCGGGCCGCGGCATCGAGCGGCCGACGATCGAGTAGCGCTGCGGGTCCTTCAGCCGCACCTTGGGGTTCAGCTTCACGTTGAATGCGCGTTTGCCCGCGAGTTCCGCAATCGACACCTTGGGTCCGCCGCCCGCGGCGCCGATCTGTCCTGCTTCAAGCGTCAGCTCCGCGACGGGCCGCTGCAACTTCTCGGCAGCGAGCGCGAGCAGCGCATTGCGCGCCGTGGCGGCGGCCTGGCGCAACTGCACGCCGCCGCGCATCACGCCCGAGCTGCCGGCGGTGGGGCCCTGATCGGGTGTCAGCGCGGTGTCGCCTTCTATCAGTTCGATTCGATAAACGTCGTCGGCCGTCATGTAAAGTTCTTCGGCGACCATCTGCCGCATCGCGATGCGGTGCCCGGTGCCGAGGTCGACCTTGCCCGAATACACCACCACGCTGCCGTCCTTGCGCACCGCGAGAAAGGCATCCAGCTCGGTGAGATCGAGGGTGTGCGTGCTGACGCCGCTGACTGCCTGCGCGCGGGCGACCGACAGGCCGGTGAAGGAAAAGCCGACCACCAGCGCGGCGCCCTGCAGGAAGTCGCGGCGAGCGCGCGAGAGGGGAGCAATGCGCGCGTTCATGCCAGATGCTCCGCGGTTTGATTCGCTGCGACACCCTCGTCCGCGGCAGAGTTACCCGCGGCATCTGCCATCGGCGCGCCCGCGGCGCGCTGCACCGCGCGCAGCACACGATCGTGAGAGCCGCAACGGCACAGGTTGCCTTCCAGCGCAGCCTGGGCCTGCGCCCGCGAAGGACGCGGCGTGACCCGCAGCAGCGCGACCGCCGACATCACCATGCCGGTGGTGCAGTAGCCGCACTGCGCGGCCTGCTCGGCGATGAAGGCCGCCTGCACCGGGTGCGGCTGCTCGGGCGAGCCCAGCCCTTCAATGGTGGTGATGCGCTTGCCCGCCGCGGCCGACACGCTCACCTGGCAGGCGCGCGCCGGCCGATTGTCTATCAGCACCGTGCAGGCGCCGCACTGGCCTTCCCCGCAGCCGAACTTGGCGCCGCGCAGGTCCATGGCATTGCGCAGCACGTACAGCAGCGGTTGCTTCGGGTCCCACGACTCGACACGCTGCCGCTGGCCGTTGACGAGCAGATTGAAGGTAGCCACTGGTTTGCCTCCTGGGGGGCGCGTTGCGGGGCACCGGGGATTGTGCCGCCGCTGCGGCAAATGGTCTGCCGGCCGGCGGCTTGCATGCGCGTCCGGCACCGGTCAACTATAGGGGTCGGAGCGCCGACGGGCAAGCCGCGCCTGCCGTGTTGTCGGTGGTCCCCTTGCGGTCGCCGCGCCGCGCGCCGCTACTTCAGGGGGAGAATGGTATTCTTCACTCCCTGCGCCCTGGTCGGGCGCGTCCCCGCAATCCAGGAAATTCCAGAACCATGTCCGCTTCCAACCCTTTTCCATGGACCGATCAGTACCTGCTCGGTTATCCGCCCATGGACGCCACCCATCGCGAATTCGTCGACATCGTCAACGCCATGCTGGCCGCGCCCGATGCCGAATTCGCCGCGCTGCTGGAACAATTCGCGCGGCACTCCGAAAAACATTTCGAGGAGGAGCGCGATTGGATGGCAAGCACCGAATTTCCCGCGAAGGATTGCCATGTCGACGAACATAACGCGGTGATGAAATCGGTGCGAGAAGTGCTTGAAGTGGTCGCAGGCGGCGACGTAGCCGAAGGCCGGCGGCTGGCGACCGAACTTGCCCGCTGGTTTCCCGGCCACGCCGATTACATGGACGCGTCCCTCGCCCAGTGGATGGCCAAGCGCCGCATGGGCGGCGTGCCGGTGGTGCTCAGGCGCAAGGCGACCGGCGCGTAGTCATGCCGATACCTATCTGACGGACTCTAACGCTTGCGTAGGGCGCGGATTCATCGCGCCGTGATCGCGGGAAAACCGCGGGTATTTGGCGCGTTGAAACTGCGCCCTACGGCCTGCCGCTGTTAGCGCCCGTCCCAGTAAACGAAGCGCATGTTGCGAAACGCGGTGGGCCGGCCGATTTTCACCACGGACACCGTTCCTTCGAACACCGGCGTTTTCAGCCCGATCACATCCGGCTGGTTCCAGTACGAACCGCGCTTGTCGAGAAATTCGCCCTGTATGGCGATCGCGCCTATCGGCGTGCGCGCAAAGGCGAGGAATACGCTTTCGCCGGCGACCCGTGGGTTCTGGAACGGATAGCGGAACTGCTTCTCGTCGGCGATCCGCGTCACCACCAGTTGCGACTTCGGCCGGATCACCCGCGGATGGCGGTAATCCGGGCCTTCGTTGGTCTGGTAGGACACTGTCTCCAGTTCGAACCATTCGATCCGGTAGTCGCCGAACACGATGTCGTCCTGCGGCACGTAGTGCCCGTTGCGGTCAGCGGGTTCCTGCGCCGGGGCGGCGCCTGCGATGGAGAGCAGGACAAACAGCGCGCCGACCGAAAGCCATTTCCCCCGCATCGTCCCGTCCCGCCACCGGGTCCGCCCGGCGGAAAAATCAGGACGCGTCATCGTCGTACGCCGCGCAACCCATTGCGTGCGCGATAAGCCGAAAGTCTGCGGCAGGTATCTTGAGCTGACCAAAGCGGAATGCGCCGCCCCAGTGGGTCTTGTTCTGAATGAAGCTAAGGTCACCAATCAGCGGTTTTATCGGCGCATCGCGGCACTTGCGGAACTGGATGTCCATGCGAAACGGGTGGAAGTCCGCGGACATCTCGACCTGATAGATCTCGCCGGTTTTGACATGGCCGATCGCGGTGAACGCCTGGCAGGGTTTACCGTCCGGATAGGACAGGCGCGGTGAATACATGACGAGACAATCGCCCGCGCGCAGTTTCTGCAAAGGCGCCTTCTTCCCGTGTCCCAGTTGAATGAAGCCGCCCTTCACCCCCAGCATCACGTGGGCGCGCGATACCACGCCCAGACAGTGATTGCGTGTGCTCATCATGGGCCCCGGCCGTTTCGCGCCGTGCTATCGGCGCAGTTCCTCGAGCACCGTCAACGCGCGCTCGAACGAGAATGCATACGCCTGCGGATTGAAGGCCTTGGTGTTGCTCTTCATCATGTAGCCGTGAAGCACGCCGGGGAAGACGTGCAGGTACAGGTTCGGCATCTGCGCCGCCTTGGCGCGGTAGGCGTCCAGCACCTCTGCGGGCGCCGCATGATCCTGGTCACCGGACAAGACACAGACCGGCTTTTGCATGCCGAGTTCATCGATGAATACGCCCATGTCGGTCCCGTGGCAGGCGATCCCGGCATCGTAACCGAGGCGCTTGGTGGCGATGAGCGCATACGGGCCGCCGAAACAGAAGCCGATGACGGCTGCGCGGCCGTTGAACGCGGGCTGCGCGCGCAGCATCGCCAGCGTGTTGCCGAGATCGGATTCGCCGGCCTTGATGACGTCCATGCGGGGTTCGGCGCGCTTGGGCGCGCGCTCGTCGCCGCGGGCGAGGGGGCCGGGCACGCTGCGCCAGAACAGGTCGGGCGCCGCGGCGAGGCAACCGCGCGCAGCGAATGCATCAGCGATGGCTCGCAGGTCCTCGTCCACGCCGTATATGGAGGAGACGAGCACGATAGCAGGCACCTTGGCATCGCTGCCCGGGGTCGACAGGTAGCAGTCGAATTCTCCGCCCGCATCCGAGCGAACCTTGATGTTTGTTGCCGGCATGTGGTTTTCCTTTTGGGTGTTGCTTTTGTCGGGTGTTCTGCCTTGTCTGCTACCGTTTGCGCTTGTACGCCTGCAAGCCCGGCTTGTAGCTCTTGTCGTCGAGGAACTGTTTCATGCCCTGCTCGCGGCCGCGCTCCGGATCGAGGAACTGCGCCTGGTCGGACTTGGCGATCAGGTAATCGGCGGCTTCCTCCCATGTCATGTCGCTGGAAAATTTGAATGCGACTTTGGCCTGGCGCAGCACCGTGGGATTTTTCTCCAGCAGTTTCTTCGCCAGCTCGACGGTGCGTTTGCGCAATTTCGCCTTGGGCACGGCTTCGTTGACGAGACCCATCTCCGCTGCTTTTTTGCCGGTGAAGGTTTCGCCCGTCATCACATGGTAGAGCGCGTCGCGCCGGTTCATCATCTGCGAAACGGCTTTGCACACCACGCCGGCGGGGATGATGCCCCAGTTGATTTCCGACAAGCCGAATATCGCTTTCTCGTCGGCGATGGCGAGATCGCATGCCACCAGCGGCGTGAACGCGCCGCCGAAGCACCAGCCGTTCACCATGGCAATGGTGGGCTTGGGGTAGTGCAGCAGCCTGCGCCACTGCCACGCCCAGTTGGCGCGATAGACCCTGCCGCGCACCGCGGGCGAGGCATTGTCGGTGGCGCGGAAGTAATCGCGCAGGTCCATGCCCGCTGACCAGGCGTCGCCCGCGCCGGTGAACACGAGCACGCCGGCGCGCTCGTCGGCTTCCAGCGCATCGAATACCTCCACCATCTCCAGCGCGAGGTCGGCGCTGATGGCGTTGCGCTTCTCGGGGCGATTGAAGATGACCCAGGCGATGCCCTCCTCGAATTCCACCAGGACGTTCTTGCCCCACGGGTCTCTGGATCGCTTGCCGGCTGGCTTTGCTTTCGGTCTGGTCGTTGCCACTGGCCTGTCTCCTGGATGGTTCGGCATGCCTATCCGCGGGGTGGCCCGCGATCTGTTGTTTGTTGCCTCGTATCGCAGCTCGTATTGCAGCTCGTATCGCAGCTCGTATTGCATCTCGTATTGCAGCCATGGGTTGCTGCTTGTCTTGCTAGACCATCAAATTATAGCGTGCGTCTCCAGCGAACCGGAGCAGCCGCAGGCCCGTTGCTATACTTCGCGCGTCAAATTCGTCATGCATCCGTGCACGCACGTCATCCTGGGCGGCGCGCGAATTCCATGTGAGGGTATTCCCGACCGATGCGGCTCGAAACGATCTTTTCCGGTCACGCGCAGCGCCGGCCCGGGCATCCGGCGGTCATCTGCGGCGACGCGCGCGTCGGCTATGGCGCGTTGCAAGCCGCCATGCGCCGGCTCGCCTCGGGCCTCGCCGCGCTCGGCGTGAAGCCCGACGACCGGGTATTGATCTATCTGCCGAACGGCGTCGAATTCATCATTGCCGAATACGCAGTGTTCATGCTGGGCGCGATCGCGGTGCCGGTGAATACGCGTCTCACGGCGAACGAAATCACCCACATCTTCGCTGACGCCCAACCGGTTGCGGCGCTTTACCACGCCGGCGGCCGCGACGCGGTGCGCCCGGGCCTGCGCAACATCGAAGGCTGCCGCGCGCTGGTCCTGGGGCAAGCCGAAGCGGATGAAATATCACTCGATCGCCTGCTCGCGGCGCCGGCCGATTTGCTTCCCGAGAGTCCACTGCCCGAGGTGCCCTGTCAGCAGGAGGCGTGCATGATCCTGTACACCTCGGGCACCACCGGCCAGCCGAAGGGTGCGGTCATCACCCACGCCAACATGGTGGTGCAGAACCTGCTCATGCACGGCCTGGAATGGCGCTTGTCGCGCGATGACCGCTTTCTGGTGATGACGCCGCTTGCGCATCGCGCCGGCATATCGCGCCTGTTCAATGCGCTCGGGCTGGGCGGCACGCTGGTGATCGCCGCCGAAAAATTCGATCCACTGGCAACGCTGGAACTCATCGCGCGCGAGCGTATCACCGCCGCCGGACTGGTGCCGACGGTGATACGCATGCTGCTGCCGCATCTGCGCGACAACCCCGCCAGTTGCGCCTCGCTGCGCCTCATCACGGTGGCGACCGAAGCCTTTCCGGTGCCGCTCAAGCGGGAATTGCTGGCGCTCCTGCCCCATGCGGAGATCCATTCGCTGTTCGGCTCGACCGAGACGCTGGTCACCAACCTCAGTCATGCCGAGCAATTCACCCATCCGGCGTCGGTGGGCCGTCCGATCCCCGGGGTGGAGGTGCGCTTCGTTGACGACACGGGCAAGGATGTGCCCGCAGGCGAGGTGGGCGAGATGGCGGTGCGCTGCGGCGTGCCCGGTCGCTACGCCACCATCGCCGAATATTTCCGGCGTCCGGAGGAGACCGTGGCCGCGGTGAGAAACGGCTGGTTCCATACCGGGGACATGGGCCGGCAGGACATCGACGGGTATGTGTACATCGTCGATCGCAAGAAGGACATGGTGATTTCCGGCGGCTTCAACATCTACTCCAAAGAGGTAGAGCAGGTGCTGCAGATGCATCCGGGCGTGGCGGAGGCCGCCGTGATCGGCGTGCCGGACGAGATCTGGGGTGAAGCGGTGGCGGTATTCGTGGTGCGCCGCCCGGGCGCGACGCTGGACGCATCCTGCGTCATCGAGCACTGCAAGGCGCACCTCGCCGGATACAAGAAGCCGAAGCACGTGTTCTTCGTCGATTCGTTGCCGAAGAATTCCATCGGCAAGGTGTTGAAAACCGACTTGCGCAGCGACGCGGCAAAGCGACTGAATCCAGTCCGACTGAATTCGTCCTGATCGTAAGGTACATTGCGTTCACCTCCCGCGGAGACAGTAGCTTTGCATCCCTCTCCAGCGGAAGGATAGCTTTGCTTCCCCCTCCAGCGGAGGGATAGCTTTGCTTCCCTCTCCCCCCGGGAGAGGGATTGAGGGTGAGGGAAAACCCGGCACAGCGTCGCGAATTTCCCCTCATCCCCGGCCCTTCTCCCGGGGGGAGAAGGGAGAAGGCCGTCGCTTCTTCCCCGGAGATCGGCACCGCTTCCCTCTCCCGCCGGGAGAGGGATCGAGGGTGAGGGAAGGTCCGGCACGGTCACGCGATTTTCCCCTCATCCCCACCCCTTCTCCCGGGGGGAGAAGGGAGAAGGCCGTCGCTCCTTCCCCGGAGATCGGCCCCGCTTCCCTCTCCCGCCGGGAGAGGGATCGAGGGTGAGGGAAAACCCGGCACAGCGTCGCGAATTTCCCCTCATCCCCGGCCCTTCTCCCGGAGGGAGAAGGGAGAAGGCCGTCGCTTCTTCCCTGGAGATCGGTCCTGCCTCGCTCTACCCTCCGGAGATCGGCCCTGCTTCCCTCTCCCGCCGGGAGAGGGATTGAGGGTGAGGGAAGGTCCGACGCGGTCTCGCGAATTTCCCCTCATCCCCGGCCCTTCTCCCGGAGGGAGAAGGGAGATTATCGATCGCGTCTTTGTTGATTCTGCGGGTCACATGGGGGATACATGCAGGATACATGCGGGACGTGCAGGGTCGGAAGAATGTAAAGTGCCAATCCGAATCGAGCAACAGGGAGCACCCATGAACAAACAGCATCACACCGTGCGCCTTTCATCCGGTGAACTCAACTACTTCGTCGCAGGCAGCGGGCGGCCGCTGTTGTATCTGCACCCGGCGGGTGGTGCGCGCTGGTCGGCGGTGCTGGACGGGCTGGCCGCATCGCACGCGCTTTATCTGCCGGTGGCGCCGGGATTCGACGGCACGAAGGCGCATCCTTCGCTGAAATCCATCCGTGACCTCGCGGCGCTCTATGGTGAATTCATCGACGCGGTGGTGCTGAAGGACAACACCGGAACCTGTGATCTGATGGGCTATTCCTTCGGCGGATGGGTCGCTGCGTGGCTGGCTGTACTCAGCCCCGGGCGCATCGAACAACTGGTGCTGGAGTGTCCGGCGGGATTTCGCCCCGCGGATGCGCCGCCGCCCGTCACGGACGCGGCTGCGCGCCTGAAGGCGTTATATCTGTATCCGGATAAGCTCGACCCGGCTGCGCCGCAGGTCGCTTTCGAGGCCGGCAACCGCGCGGCCTACGGCGCCTACACGCAAGGCAAGTCACGCGACGAAGACCTGATCGCGCGCCTGGGGGAGATCGACAAGCTGACCCTGATCGTGCACGGCACCAGCGATGGCATCGTGCCCGAGGCAAGTTCGCAATTTCTGCGCCGCGCGATCCGGCATTCCTACCTCAGCTACATCTGGGATGCCGCGCACGCCATCGAAAACGACCAGCCCGAACGCATGCTGGCACTCGTGGACGGTTTCCTGAAACGCTCCGAGGCGTTCATCGTCAACCGGGGAACGCCGGCGGCGAGCGCGTGACGCGGGACGGCGTCGCCAAACGCATCATGACGCCGATCGAGTTCTACTTCGATTTCATCTCGCCCTACGGCTATCTCGGCTCGACGCAGATCGAAGCGGTCGCGGCGCGCCACGGCCGGGTGGTCGACTGGAAGCCGGTGCTGATCGGCATCACCATACTCAAGGTGATGGGCTCAAAACCATTGCTCGACATTCCGCTGAAGGGCGATTACCTGCGCGACGACGGCCCGCGCATGGCGGCGTTGCTCGGCGTGCCGTTTCGCCAGCACAGCCTGAAGGGCATCAATTCGGTTGCAGCCTCGCGCGCCTTTCTCTGGCTGAAAGCGCGCGACGCGGCACTCGCAGTACGCTTTGCCCAGCGCATTTACCGGCGGTTGTGGGTGGACAACATGGACATCACGCCGCCCGAAGCCGCAGCCGACGAAGCGGCGGCGCTGGGCGTGGATCGCGCTCAATTGCTGGTTGCCATTGCCACGCCGGAAATCAAGCAAAAACTGAAGGACGCCGTGGATGCCGCCATGTCCAAGGGCGTGTTCGGCGTGCCGTTCTTCATCGCCGACGGCGAGCCGATATGGGGTGGCGACCGGCTGTGGATGCTGGAGCACTGGCTTGAGTACGGCAGATGGGCGCCGGCCGCTCCCGGGTAGTTATATAAAAATTAGCAGCTGAACTGCCCGGTAATGTCCGCAGTACGGGGCTGTCTTCGAACAAAAGTCAAAGAATATTCTCGATCGCCATCAGTCCACCCTGGCCCCGTTCGCGTTCATCATGATGATTCGATAAAAAAGCCGGGCTCCCGCCGCTTTTCAAACTGATATGAGTTCGAGTCTGCGTTCGATGCGGTCCAGGCGTTTTTCGACGCCGTCGATGCGGGCGTGCACGATTGCGTTATCGCCATGCAGGTGCGCGATCTGACCTTCCATAGAAGTCAGGCGGTATTTGATGCTGGTTAGGTCGTCCGCCATTTGATCTATCTTGCCGCGCATGGGGCGCAGGTGCTCGATGATCAGATTTTCGGTGTTGTCGGTCACAGTTTCAGTCTCCGAGCGGCATTATGCGATATTTGATCGTCCCATTGGCGAGTCGGGACAGGAATGTGGCGCGCGTAATTGTGGTTAGCGGGCCCCGAGGAAGACCTATGACTGGCCCACTCTCGATCAGTCCACCCTGGCCCCGCTCGCCTTCACCACCGGCGCCCATTTGGCGATCTCCTCGCGGATGAATGCCGCGAACTGTTCGGGCGACAGAGTGACCGGATCGAGGCCGATGCCGGTCAGGCGCTCGCGCACCTCGGGTTGCGACAACGCCGCGACGATGACCTGGTTGTAGCGGTTGACGATGTCGCGCGGCGTGCCGGCCGGCGCGACCACGCCGAACCAGGCGCGCACGTCGAAGCCGGGGAAGCCCTGTTCCGCCACCGGCACCTGGTCGGGCAGCGCGCCGGAGCGTGCCAGCGAGGTGATGCCGATGGCGCGCAGCCTGCCTGAGCGGATGTGCGCAATCGCATCCGGGATGCTGACGAACATCAGCTGGATCTGGCCCGACAACAGGTCGGGGATCGCCTGTGCCGCGCCTTTGTACGGCACGTGCACCATGTCCGTTTGCGTGATCATCTTGACCATCTCGCCGGCGAGATGCTGCGAGGTGCCGGCGCCGGCCGAGCCGAAAGCGACCTTGCCCGGGTTGGCGCGCGCGTGAGCCACCAGTTCCTGCATGTTCTTCGCCGGCACCGCCGGATTCACCACCACCACGTTCTTCAGTTCGGCCGCGACGGTGATCGGCGAAAAATCGCGGATCGCATCGAACGGCATCTTCGCGCCGTAGAGACTGGGGTTGATGCCGTGGGTGGAACTGGTGACCATGCCGATGGTGTAACCGTCGGGTGCGGATCTGGCCACGGCTTCGGCGCCGATGTTGCCGCCGCCACCGACCCGGTTCTCGACGACCACCTGCTGCCCCATCTGCTCGGAAATCTTCTGTCCCAGGGTGCGCGCCAGGATGTCGAGGGCGCCGCCGGCGGGAGTGAGGGTGATGAGGCGGATCGGTTTTGCCGGAAACGGCAGCGGCGCCTGCGCGAACGCGCTCGCGCAGACCACGATGGCGCCGGCGACTATCATTGCGAAGCGAACCTTCATCATCGGATGTCCCTCCTTGGCGCTTGCGCACTCTCATCGTCGCCGAATTCCGCCACGCTCAGTAGCCGCGCTCCCGCTCCACCAGATTACGCAGCGGTTCGCCGGCGAGCAGGCAGCGCGCATTGTCGGCGAATAGGGTTGCGACCATTGCCGGACGCCCGGGATGCATGCCGCCGATGTGCGGCAGCACCTGTATGCCTGCCGTGGTCCAGAACGGATGGCTGGCGGGCAGCGGTTCCTCGCGGAACACGTCCAGCACCGCGCCGGCGATGGTTTTCGCGCGCACCGCCGCGATCAGGTCCTCGTCGACGATCAGGCCGCCGCGGCCGAAATTGATGAGATACGCGCCCGGGCGCATCGCCTTGAAGCGCGCGGCGTTCATGAAGTTCTCGGTGTCGCGCGTAAGGGGCAGCAGCACCACCACGTAATCCGCCTGGCCGAGCACTTCGTCGGTGGCATCGGGTGCATGGATCCGTTCCACCCCGGGCAGCGCCTCGACACGGCGCCGCGTGCCGATGACGCGCATCTCGAGCGCCGCAGCCTTCTTTGCCAGTTCGCCGCCGATGGCACCCAGGCCGAGGATGCCCAGCGTCTGCCCGGCCAGGGTCGTGGAAGGCCGCCGCTCCCAGCGCTGCTCGCGCTGATGAGAGGCGTGCAAGGCATACGACTTGGTGAGGTGGAACAGCGCGCCGAGAATGTTTTCCGGCATCTGCACGCGATGCGTGCCGCGCGCGCTGGTGAGCGCGACATGCGCCGGCAGTTCGGGCGTCAGCCAGTCCTCGACGCCGGCGGTGAGCGATTGCACCCAGCGCAACTTCGGCATGCGCGCGAACAGCCCGGGCGGTGGAAACCAGCCCAGCAGGATCTCGGTCCGGGCGAGGAGATCCGCGGGCGGCTCGTCCTCCATTTTGACCGCGTGGATATCGAGACGATCAGCGAGCCCGGCGCGCGCCAGCGCCTGGCGATGCAGTTCGGCGTCGTTCACCCAGAGAAGCGTGGTCGTTGTCATTCTGTTCTTGGCGGAATCAAATTGGTTGCACTGCGTGATCGCACTGCGTCACTGCGTTGCCGATGCCGGCTGCTCGCGCGAGGTGTCGCGCAAGGTGTCGTGCGAGGTGTCGTGCAAGCTGTCGCGCAGTGTGTTCTTGGCGATTTTGCCAAAGCCGACGCGCGGCAGCGCCGGCACCACGATCACGTCGCGCGGCACCTTGAATTTCGCCAGCGATGCGCGGCAATGCGCGATCACCCGCGCAGGGATGGTCGCAACAGATTCGCTCACACCCGCTTGCGGGTCGCGCCCGTCAGTGTCGAGTTCGACGAACGCCACCACTACCTCGCCATAATCGGCATCGGGCCGCGCCACCACCGCCGCGCCGCGCACGCCAGCCACTTCCAGCACCACCCGCTCGACCTCCGCCGGCGACACGCCTTCGCCGCCCACCTTGATCACGTCCTTCGCGCGGTCGGCGAACTGTATGAATCCGTCCGGGTGCAGGATGACGCGATCGCCAGTGCGGAAGTAGCCGCCCTCATCGAAGGCATCGGCGGTGGCGCGGGCATCGTCCACATAGTTGGCGAATATCGACACGCCGGGCACGCCCCGCACCAGCAGGTTGCCGGTGCCGCCCGGTTCCACGGCGCAGCCGTCATCGTCTTCGATGCGGATGCCATAGGCCGGCGATGGACGGCCTATGGAACCGGAGCGCTGCGGCAGCCACGGATCGCCGATGATGCCCTGGCCGACCATTTCGGTCATGCCCCAGGCGCCGAGTATGCGCACGCCGAAATGCGCTTCGAATTGATGCAGGCAGAGCGCATCCACCCACTGTCGAAATGCGTGGCTGGCCGGCGCCGGCTGCTGCGCCAGCACGCGCGCGGTGAAAATCACCTGCGAGCCGACCGTGGCGCGATGTGCCAGCGCCGCGCCCCAGTAGCGGCTCGCTGAAAAACGCGGCTGCAGCAGCACCGTCGCGCCGGCCCATAACGCCGGCAAAAACGACCAGGACAGCGCCACCACGTGATAAAGCGGCAGGAAAATCTGATACACATCGTCGCCGCGCAATGCCTGCTGCAACGCCCCAAGCCGTCCGCCCCACAGCGCGTTGGCGTGTGTCCACAGCACGCCTTTCGGCCGCGAGGTAGTGCCGGTAGTGAACAGGATCAGAGCCGGCGCGGCGGGATCGGGCGCGCGTCGCGGCAGCGGCTCGCCGTACAGGGCTGAAAACGACTCGGCGGCGGCCGGTACGCTGCCAACAGCGGCAGGTGTGCCGGCATCGGACCTCGTCACCGCCAGCCATTTCAGGCCCCGGCAATGCGCTGCCACCAGCGCGGCGAATTTCGGCTGCGTGACCGCGCCGACGGCGCCGGTGAAACCGACATACCAGTCCAGTTCCGCCCCCGCTGCCATCGCGTTCACCGGCACGTACACGGCACCCAGGCGCGCGCAGGCAAACAGGGTCAGCAGCGCCTCGGGACAGTTCTCCAGCATCACCATCACCCGATCGCCCGGGCGCACACCGCGCGCCGCGAGGCCGCCGGCGACACGCGCCGCTTCGTCGGCAAATCGCGCGTAGGACCAGGTTTCGGCGTGACCGGAGGCGGATTCGCCGTGGCCGGTCATAGGTTCGCCGCCACCGGCCAAAGGTTCGCCCTGTCCGGCGAAGGGCGCCCACACCAGGAACGGATGCCCGGCGCGCTGCTGCGCGCGCGTCTCGAGCAACGACGCCAGATCGAATCCTGCGAAGGGAGATGCGTCGACAACCATGGGAGCGGCGAGTATATCAGCGGCGCTGTGGCCGGCCTGTTGCCGGGGGAAGCTGCCACCGGAATCGTCATGCGCAGTATGAGGTTTCATTGTGATTTTCAATGAATCGGGATAGGGTGTTGAAAGAGAAGTGAGATGACGTCAGTGAGCTGATTGAATCGCCGAAATAGTTGCCAATCACAAAGTTTCAGTGAAATTCGTCAACTAAAAATGTCAACCAAGTCAAGTTGGGCCCAGAAAGGAGACGAACATGTCGACCGCTACCGCTGACGAAATTCGTCAATTCGTGGACATCACGTATTTTCAGCCAGCCCGGCGAGGCCGTAAGCGCCAAGTCACCGTGGTTGCGTTGGACGTCCACAACGACATGAAGCTCGACAATCGAATGCCCGCTATATGCAGCGCGTTGGACGCCAAAGTCGTAGAAGCAAAGTACCGCGTCTCGCTTACTAAACGTTCTGGTCCGAGACAAAGCTCAACAGCTACTTGGGTGTTCTCAACACAGCCGTGATTTCGGACCAACAGACAAAATTTGGCAGTTGCCCGATGTTTGCTTCTGCGCACTCCAAGTTTCACTGCTTCAACCCGTTTCTCTACTGTTTTAATGTTGCGCCGCAGCCTAACCCACGGCTCAACCGGACGCCCCACGGCTGGCTTCTCCGGCCGTGGGCTGCCGGTTAGCCGCAACGTGTGTGTCGGGCATGGCGCGTTACTTAGTCGGTGCAAGTCCGACTGCCAGGTTTTCGCAGAGCCGAAGGCAAGGAGAAGGGCAAGGGCGTCGTCGCGAGGCGGGGTCTGAAGGAAGTCCAATCCGAAACTGCGGGGCGATGAACAAAAACCGGCCTGATCGAAAATGCGGAGGCGTGGTGCATCCGGGGCGTGCAGGTTCGATTCGGGGCACGTGACCGCGAAGCCCTCCATCTGCGGTTGGGGTGCACTTTATAAATCCGGCGCCTATGCAGCGAAGGTAACGAGTCTTACCCCGGGAGATCTGCCGGATCTGTTGGCGCTAGTGAATGAACCCACGCCAACTGGGCAAGGCGCAAGCCGAGCCGAACGAATGGCAGAAGTCAGCAGAGGG
>SHXF01000097.1 GCA_009693435.1 Betaproteobacteria bacterium
GCATTACGATCCGTCATGGCTGGCCTTTCGGGGCGATGGTTTGGCTGTCTGGTAACAACCATCCTATCAATCCTTGGGCCGGCCACCCCGCTTATTCAAACACTTACACCGCCGCTTCTATCGCTGCGAACCTAAAGTAAGTGCCATTCCGATTAAGCGGGCAATCTGTGGTTGGATTTCCACAGTGGGCTACCTGAGCAGTACGGCCAGTCCTCGCACAGTGGGAAGTGGGAGGTGGGAAGTGGGAACTGGAAACTCCGGGTAAAGTGGGAAATTCGTGCCGCGCCTAGCGGGTACTGCATGAAGTTGGGATGAAGGACAAGGACCGGTTGCAACAGCTGTGTTGCAACCGGCGAGGGTAATGCGTGAGAGACATTGCACGCATGATGAAACGGACTTAAGGGATCCAGGATCCGATGCGTAAAGATTCCGGCCTGTTACTGGTCACGGGCGCCACCGGCTTTCTCGGCGGCGCGATCATCGCATCCCTGATCGGGGGAACGCGCTGGCCTTCTGTCTTGCTGCTGGTGCGCGCGGAGAACCCGGCGCAGGGGCGCCGGCGCATCATCGAGTCGCTGCTGAAATTCGGCGTGTCCGCGGAGGATTGCGAGCGGGTGCTGCCCGGTCAGATCGTGTGCGGCGATCTGTGCAGCGTGCCTGCTTTCGCGGCCGACCCGCGCCTCCCGCGGGTGACGGAGGTCATCAACTGCGCGGCGCTGGCGGGTTTCGGCAAGCCGCGCACGCTCTGGCCGACCAACGTGGACGGCACCATCGAATTCGCGCGGCATCTGCTCGCGGTGGCGCCGCTGCGGCGTTTTGTGCACGTGGGCACGGCCATGTCCTGCGGCTTTCCCGCGCCCTCGGTGGTGCGCGAGGACTTCCTGCCCGCCGCCGATGCATCGCACCTGGTGACCTACACCGAATCCAAGATCGAATGCGAGCGCAGGCTCAGGGTCGAACTTCCCGGACTGCCGCTGGTGGTCGCGCGGCCTTCCATCATCGTGGGCGATACGCGCTACGGTTGCGGGCCTTCGCCGAGCATCTTCTGGGTATTCAGGATGGCGCGGGCGCTGGGCCAGTTCACCTGCGCGGAGGATGACCGGGTCGACGTGGTGCCGGCGGACTATTGCGCCGAGGCGATACTGCACCTCCTGGCCAAGCCCGACCTCTCGCATGACCTGTATCATGTCTCGGCGGGACCGAAGTGGAGCGCCAACTTCCGCGAAATCGACGCGGCGATTGCGGCAGCCCTGGGGCAGGCGCCCACACAGGGGTATCAACAGGTGGATTACGACACCATCGCAGCCCGCCACGCGGAATTTCAGGCGCTGTTCGGACCGTGCATCGTATCGGTCATGTTGCGCGCCATCGAACTCTATGGCCAGTATTCAGCCTTGGACATGACGTTCGACAACGGGCGATTGCTCGCCGAAGGCATGGCGCCGCCGCCGCGCTTCACGGATTACGCCGGACTGTGCGCGCGCACCGCCGAGGGCACGACCATAGCCGAGCAGATGCAATACGATTTCAAGGGCCTCAGCACGCGCTCCGCGCAGGCGCTGGCGGCGATGACGAAACCGGCCCTCGCGGTGGCTGCCTGATGCGACACCGGTCGGGCAGAACTTGATGATCCAGCAAGTCGACACGCTCGCCATCATACAGAAGGTGATGGCGGAGGATCTGGGCATAGCGATTGGCGACCTTGACCCGGCACGACCGCTGGAGGAGTTGGGCGTGGACTCGCTCGCCACCATCGAACTCATGTTCACGCTGGAGGACACCTTCGGCGTGCGCATGGGCGATGAACGCGTGCCGATACGCACGGTTCAGGACATTGCCGACATCGTGGATCGCCTGATCCGCGAGCGGGATGGCGCCGTAAAGTAGGCAGGCCTGCCTTGCGCCGGGTGGTGGTAACCGGACTGGGTGTCGTCAGCCCCGTGGGAACCGGCGCCGCGCGCTTTTTCGATGCGCTGCTGGCGGGACGCTCCGGTATCCGCAGGATCACCGCCCCCTTCGTCGGTCAGTTGCTTGCGACCGTCGCCGGCGAAGTCGACTTCGATCCCGCGGCGCATTTCCCGAAGGCGCGGCTTGCGATGCTGGACCGCGGCAGTCAGCTGGCGCTGGTTGCGGCCAGGGAAGCGATCGGCGACTCGGGCATCGTGCTGGATGAGAGCCTGCAGGGGCGGACCGGCGTCTTCATGGGCACCGGCATGGGCGGCGCGCATACGCTGGAAAGCGGCTACGAAGACCTGTTGCGCGATCACAAGGACCGGCTGCCGCCTTACACGGTGCTGCGCGCCATGCACAATGCGGCGGCAGCCCACGTGTCCATCGATTTCGGCCTGCGCGGCCCGTCGTACACCTTTTCGACAGCGTGCTCCTCGTCTGCTGTCGCCATAGGCGAAGCCTGCCGCGCCATCCGCCACGGCTATGCGGATGCAGCTATAGCTGGCGGCACCGAGTCCATCATCACCCTCGGAACCATGCGCGCGTGGGAAGCGATGCGCACTCTGGCGCGCGAAGATGCAGAGGACCCGGCCGCGTCGTGCCGGCCTTTCTCGCTGGACCGCGACGGACTGGTGCTGGGCGAGGGCGCCGGCCTCGTGGTGCTGGAGGATCTGGAGGGCGCGCGGGCGCGAGGCGCGCGCATCCATGCGGAAATCCTCGGCTACGGCACGGCGAGCGATGCGTCGCACATCGCCAAGCCGCACATCGGCGGGCAGGTTGCGGCCATGCAGCTGGCGCTGGCCGATGCGGCAATGAACGCGAGCGAAATCGACTACATCAACGCGCACGGCACGGCGACCCTCGCGGGCGATGCCGTCGAGACCGCCGCCATCAAGCAGGTGTTCGGTGAACACGCACGCCGTCTCGCCGTCAGTTCCACCAAATCCATGCACGGCCACCTGATGGGCGCCGCCGGTGCGGTCGAGTTCATCGCGGCCGTTCTCGCGATTGCGCACCGGGCGCTACCGCCCACCGCCCACCTGAGAGCCGCCGATCCCGAGTGCGACCTCGACTTCATCGCCAACACCGCCCGGCACGGCGTCCCTGTGCGCGCCGTGATGTCCAACTCGTTTGCGTTCGGCGGCAGCGATGCCGCGCTGATTGCGGGCCCAGTCCGCGATTAAACCGGGGACAGACCACGGTTTAGTGAGGCGCTTAAACGTGGTCTGTCCCGTATGGCACGTTATGGCATCGTCCGATGGTCTCGGCGGCATCAGTCCGCCTGAAAGCTTGCGGCCTTGTGGCTACCATCGCAGTAGGGCTTGTTCCTGGACTCGCCGCAGCGGCACAGGTAAGTTTCACTTACCTTGTTGCAGGTTCGTCCCGTGCCGCTCACCACTTCAAGATTACCCGCCACACGTAGTGGTCCATTGGGAATACCGTCGACCTTCAGCGGGCCATTGCGCACGGCCAGTGCTGCAAAGCTGGCGGTGGCGGGCTCCCCCGAGGCTACGAAGCCCGATGCCGTGTGGCTGCCATCGCAGAACGGCTTGCTCTTTGACTGGCCGCAGCGGCACAGCGTGGCGCGCGGGGACGCCTGCGGCACGCCTCGAATCTGCAGTTCGGCCTCGAAGGCCAGGGGCCCGTTTTCCCGCACACGCACTGTGTTGACGACGGGCGGCGCGTCTGAGGTGGGCGCAGCGCCTGCGAGGGCGGAATTGCGCACCACCCGAATGGCGCCCGACGGGCAACTCTTGGCAATGTGCATCAACTCGTCCACCGGCTGCGCGTCAGGGTGTATCCACTCGCCCTGCACGTTGGGCACGAACACGTCGGGGTGAGACAGAACGCAGGTGCGCGAATGGATGCACTTTTGCGCGTCGAAGTGAATGGTTGCGTCTTTTCCTGCCACGACTTCTATAGCCATGCCTGTTCTCCTCGGTAGGTTGGTGAAATCCCGGTTGCGACCGGTCTGGCGAAGCGCCGTTCGAAGGTGCGGATAATAGCGTGTCCGGGAATCAGAGACCGGACGCCGGTGTGCACAAAAACGGGAGCGAGGCACCGGCGCGAGAGTGTGGCGCAGGGCAACTACCGAATCAATGAAACCGCGAACTAAGTGAGTCGGCGAAACGTGACGATTCATCCGGAAGCTCGACATGGCAAGGCGATAATTTAAGAGAATATTTTTTGCATTACCAATAAACACGACACTCTGCAGGTAGTTGAAAAATAAAAATAGAATAAAAATCGGCGCGCCCCCGGGATTTATCCTGCTGCGCCACCCGGAATCCGTCGCCCGGTTGCCCATCAGCCGGAGTCGGTTCTGCCGGCAGGTCGATTAGAATCGACACGATGACACCCAGCGCGCCCGTTCCCGCACTCGCTCCCATCCTCACCCCGCATGGCCGCCTGATGCTGGCGCCGGATAGCGACGCTCCGGTGCTGGCGGATGATGTGCAACGCAGGCTGGCCGAATCATTCGCACGTGGCGCCGGGCACGGACTGTTGCGGTTGGGCGCGGGTGAAGTGGGGACGGCGCTGCCCGCGGTGTTCGGCTTCTGGCGCGACTTCGGCGCGCGTTACATCACGGCCCTGTGCGCATCGCCCGCAGCGGCCGATGGCGGCGGCGCTGCGCGGGAAGCATTGGACGAAGTGCCGCTCGCCGAACTTCCGCTCCAGGAATTCGAAGCGCTCGCCTCCGAAGCGCCGCCGATGATGGGCGCGGAGTACCTGACGCCGTCGGTGCTGCGCGCGCTGTGGGTAGAACTCGACGCGGCGTTTCGCGCCGGGTTGAAACACTCGAAGCAGCCGCTTCAGGATTTTCTCAAAGCGCTGCATCCGGCCTGGAATCTGGTCGGACGGGTGCACTTCAATCTGGCCGAAAACCGCAAGGACGACGAAGCACCGTTCGCCTTTCTTGCCACCTACACCACGCGCCTGTCCGCGCAGGCGAAAGCGCAGCACCTGCCGCTGGCGCAGGCGCTGCGCGAATATTCGGAGGCGAAGAACCAGGCGCGGCTGCTGTCGCTGCTCGTGCCGGTGCAGCGCGCCGCGGAGCACTGCGTCTGGCTGCGCGCCATGGTCGACACGGGCGATATTTATCATCCGCTGCGCTGGAGCGCCGCCGAGGCCTACCAGTTCCTCAGCGATGTGCCGCGCCTGGAAGCGGCGGGCATCGTGGTGCGCACGGCGGGCGTCTGGCGCGCTGGCCGTCCGTCCCGGCCGCAAGTGAGGGCGACGGTGGGCGGCAATGCACCCTCGCTGCTTGGCCAGGACGCGCTGCTCGACTTCAAGATGGAGATCACGCTGGAGGGTGAGCGCCTGGACGCAGCCGAGATCAACAGGCTGCTGGCCGGCTCGGATGGCCTGCAACTCATCCGCGGGCACTGGGTCGAAGTCGATCGGACGAAGCTGACCCGCATGCTCGAGCGCTTTCGCGACATTGAACGTGCTGCGGTTGCGGGCGGGATTCCCTTCGCCGAAGCGATGCGCCTGGTCGCCGGCGCCGGCGTCAGCATGGATGCCGCGGCCGCCGACCCCGACTGGTCGCAGGTTGTGGCCGGCCCGTGGCTCGCCGACACGCTGGCCGGCCTGCGCGGCCCCGAGGGCCTCGCGCAGGTGGAACCGGGCCCGGAACTCAAGGCTACTCTGCGGCCCTACCAGCAGGCGGGCCTGCGCTGGCTGTATCTGCTCTACCGGCTCGGCCTGGGCGCCTGCCTCGCCGACGATATGGGTCTGGGCAAGACGATACAGGTGCTATCCCTGCTGCTTGTGATCAAACGCGAACAAGCCGGAAAGCGCGACGGATTGCGCGACGCGCGACGCGCCAGCCTGCTGGTCGCGCCGGCCTCTCTGCTGGCGAACTGGGCGGCCGAGATTGCGCGCTTCGCACCCGCGCTGAACGCACTGATCGCGCATCCCTCGGCGATGCCCATGGCGGCGTTGCGATCGATCGATCGGGAACGGCTTGCGGATGTGGACCTGGTCATCACCAGCTATGGCTCGCTGTTGCGCCTGCCGTGGCTGGAAACACTGCCATGGCGTCTGGTGGTGCTGGACGAAGCCCAGGCGATCAAGAATCCGGGTGCGAAACAGACGCGCCTGGCGAAGATGCTCGCCGCGCACGCGCGTATCGCGCTCACCGGCACGCCGGTGGAGAACCGCCTTTCGGACCTGTGGTCGATCCTCGATTTCACTCACCCGGGTCTGCTAGGCACGGACAAGGCGTTCACCGCGTTCGCGCGGCGCCTGGCGGAAGCCGAGCACTACGGTCCGCTGCGCGAGCTGGTGCGCCCCTATATCCTGCGCCGCCTGAAAACGGACAAGTCGGTAATCCCCGACCTGCCGGACAAGACCGAACTGAAAGCCTGGTGCCACTTGAGCCCGACGCAGGCGGCGTTGTATCAGCGCGCGGTGAAGGAACTGGCCGCGGAACTCGACAAGGCGAAGGAGGGCATCGCCCGCAAGGGTCTGGTGCTGTCGTTCCTGATGCGCTTCAAGCAGATCTGCAATCATCCATCGCAATGGCTGGGCGATGCGGCCTGGGCTGAAGCCGACAGCGGCAAATTCGCGCGCCTGCGTGAAATCGCCGAGGTCATTGCCGCCAGGCAGGAAAAAGTGCTTGTCTTCACCCAGTTCCGCGAAGCGACCGAACCGCTCGCCGCCTTTCTCGGTTCGGTGTTCGGGCGCGCCGGGCTGGTGCTGCACGGTGGCACCGCGGTGGCGCGGCGCCAGGCGCTGGTGCGACGTTTCCAGGAGGATGAGCGCGCGCCGTTTTTCGTGCTCTCGCTCAAGGCCGGCGGCGCCGGTCTCAACCTGACCGCCGCCTCGCACGTGGTCCACTTCGATCGCTGGTGGAATCCGGCGGTGGAGAATCAGGCCACGGATCGCGCCTTTCGCATCGGCCAGACGCGCAACGTGCTGGTGCACAAGTTCGTCTGCCGCGGCACCATCGAAGACCGCATAGACCGCCTGATCGAGTCCAAGCAGGAACTCGTGCGCGATGTCCTGGAGGGCGGGGCCGAGCTGTTGTTGACGGAAATGAGCGACCGCGAATTGCTCGAGCTGGTCGCGCTCGACATTCATACGGCGCGGCAGGATGCCTGATCCATAAGGAGGATGACCGATGTATTACCAATGGAAACCCTACGTGCCGGTCGCCCAGCGCCGCCGTAACGCCGAGCGCGCCGCGGCGCGGCAGCAGAAAAAGACAGGCCGGACGCTCTCTCCGGTAAGCGCCGCGCGCGGCGCCATCACCAGCACGTTCTGGGGCAAGGCCTGGTGCGCCAACCTGGAGCGCTACAGCGATTTCGCGAATCGCTTGCCGCGCGGACGCACCTATATGCGCAATGGGTCGGTGATTGACCTCACGATCGCCGCCGGCAAGATATCGGCACAGGTGATGGGCTCCGATCTGTACCAGGTCTCGGTGAACATCGCGGCGGTGCCGGCGACCCAATGGCAGGCCCTGGGCGGCGACTGCGCGGGCTCGATAGACTCGCTCGTGGAGCTGTTGCAGGGACGGCTCTCGAACGCCGTGATGGAGCGCATCTGCCGGCCGCAAACGGGGCTGTTCCCGTCACCCAAAGAGATCAAGTTCAATTGCAGCTGCCCCGACTGGGCCGCGATGTGCAAACACGTCGCCGCGGTGTTCTACGGCGTGGGCGCGCGCCTGGACGAGCAACCGGATCTGCTTTTTACACTGCGCAAGGTGGACGCAAAGGATCTGATTTCCCGCGCCGGCGCGGGCCCGCAACTCGCGAAGAAAACACCTGCGGCCGGACGCATACTGGACGACTCCCGACTCGCCGATGTATTCGGCATCGAAATGGCGGACACCGTGGCGCCAGCGTTGCAGGAGAAGATGCTCCCCGTAGCGCCAGGGAGGAAGCCGGCGAAGAAAAAAGCGCCCGCTCGCAAGGAGAAAGTGGTCAAGCGCAAAGTGGTCAAGCGCAAAGTGGTCAAGCGCAAAGTGGTCAAGCCCGTTGCAGTCAAACCCAATGCAGTCAAGCCTGCAGCAGTCAAGCCCGCTGCAGTCAAGCCCATGGCGTCCACAGCCTCACCCGCCCGCGCGAAACCGGCCCTGCTCCGCAAGCGCAAATCGGCGTGAGCGTGCGCATGGCGCACGCTACGCAGTCATGGCTCAGCCGCCGATGAGATGTAGCGTGCGCCGTGCGCAGGCAGCGGCTACGCGGCGCTGAATTCGACCGGTCGAAATCGGCCTTGACCACGCCGCAGTCAGCAGCCGTAGGGCGAAGTCTCAGCGCGCAGCCGCACAACGCAGCCGTAGGGCGCAGCTTCAGCGCGCCGAATACCGGTGGCTTTCCCGCGACCATGGCGCGATGAATCCGCGCCCTACGATGGTGGTAATCGGGCGCGATTCAAACTCATGTTCCGTTAGCTACGGTTTTGATCCAGGACGAGAGGGTAGTCATGACGAAATCAGCGAACTTTCCGCACCAGCTTGAATCGTGCCCTGCAAGCCCCTTGCGACTAATCATCAGCGCGGTCCCGCCTTCGTCCCGATGACGCGAGGGCCATGGTCTTGCCGGTTTCATCCGGCAGCCTGAACCCCAGCTTTGCCGACACCTCTGCGGCAATATTCCTCACTGCAAGGGCAATCCTTTTTCCGGCGCCGGCCGCGAAATCCCGATCGCTGCCGATGACGCCCAGTACTGCCGCGATGGGGCCTTTGACCTCGAATACCGGCGCCGCCGCGGCGCTTACGCCAGGCACGGTCGCGCCCGACACGCGCGCGTAACCGTCCCGCCTGATTTTTTCGAGTCCCGCTCTTGTGCGGGTGGGGTCCCGGTCGCGCTTCCAGCGCGCGGTTTCTTTCGGTGGAAGCCAGGCGGCGAACACGCGTCCCGTCGCGCTATCGAACGTCGGCAGCAATGAGCCCACGCGGATGTTCATGTACACCGGGCGCGAGCTTTCCTCGATCGCGGCCACGACCGGGCCTGCCCGGGTCCAGAGCACGAGTATCGCGGTTTCGCCCGTAACGTCGCGCAACCGGGTGAGCGCCTGCATCGCTTCCCGCACCGGATTCGCGGCACGCAGACCCGCCAGACCCAACGCAATCGCCGCCGGGCCCACTCCGTAGTGCCCGGTCGCCGGGTCCTGTGCGACCAGCCGGCTGCGTGCGAGGCTCACCATGTAGCGGTGGACCTTCGCGGGAGGCATGCCGACTCGGCGGGCGAGATCGGACAGCGCGAGCGCGCCCGAAGCCCCGGCCAGGCCTTCCAGGATAGCCGCGGCGACATCGGCGGACTGGACGCCCACAATGCGTCCCGAGGCATTGCGCTTCACGCTCGCACCGGCGCGAAATTGACTTTACGTATTGCGATATACATAATGCATAGCGTTATTCATGCGTTGATCACGAACCGGAGGATAAACGTGAACGATATCCCGAAATTGCCTGATTTGCCCGGCGCCGACATGGTTGCGACGAAATCCACACCCTGGGCGAAGGCGATGACCGACGACGAGTATTATCCATTCCTGGTCAAGAAAAACCTGCGTCCCGCGCTCTGGCGCTGGGAAGACATGCTGCCGAAACTGAAGGAGCTTGCCCGCGATCCGCTGCGACGGGCCGACCGCCGATTCCTTGCGCTGGTCAACGAGGACACGGGCGAGGCGGGCGGGGTTCTTCCGTCCCTGTTCCTCGGACTGCAGGCGATCAATCCCGGGGAGCACATCGCCCCTCACAGGCACAACTCGTATGCGCTGTATCACATCATCCAGGGCGAGGGTTACTCCATCGTCGGTGAGCACAAGTTCGAGTGGAAGCGGGGAGACACGTTTGCCTGCTCGCCAATGGCGAGCCACGAGCACTTCAATACCGGCACGGAACTGGCCATACAGTACGTCATCCAGGACATGCCCGCCCGGGCGATGGATCGAAACCTGGTGTGGGAGGAACCGATCGGCCGCATGTTTCACATGGTCGAGGGGAACATGCCGCATCAGGACTCGAAAGAATAGGGCGGTACACGGCATGATCGTGCGCATGGCGCACGCTTCGAAGTCAGGGCTCATCCGCCGATGATTGGTAGCGTGCGCCGTGCGCGCGAAACAGCTGGCCGCAGAGCGCTGGCGCTATCATTACCGCACAGCGCAGCCGTAGGGCGCAGCTTCAGCGCGCCGGACACCCGTGGTTTTCCCCCGACCATGGCGCGATGAATTCGAGCCCTGCGACGGTGGTGCTCGGGTGCGATTCAGACGGTGGTTTTCCCGCGACCATGCCGCGATGAATCCGCGCCCTGCGACGGTGGTGCGCGGGGGCGATTCAAACTGATACGCCGTCAGCTACCGTATTGAACCAAGACGAGCGTATTGAATCAATACGAGCGGGTAGTCATGGCGGAATCAATGAACTTTCCGCATCAGTCCGAATCGCCCCCTATGTGGGCTGGGAAACATACAGACAGCGAGAGTCGCGCCACAATCCCGCATCTTCATTCGCCGGACTCATATCATGTCTCCTCCGAACGCGGTTGCAGCCGATGATCTCTTGCTTGGGCACGCGCCGCCCGAAGACAAGGCGCGAGTCGCCTCGGATCCCTCGTCATGGCGCAAGCTGATATCACCGGGACGAGCCGCCGCCGGGTCGCTGTTGAAGAAGCACCCTGCCGTGGCCGATGACGATCAGGTGGAAAAGGTCAGCCTGCTTTACACCTTCAAACCGTTCATCGCCGCGTCGGCGGTTATTGCGACCGGCGGGATACTGGTTGCCGCCATCTATTCACCATGAAGTGCTGATCCGGCTTCTGGAAGAGGAAAGCAGCCTCGTGCCGCCCGGCGCCTTTTTCCCGCTCGCGGAGGAGCACGGGCACGCTGGGTATCTAAATCAGCGCGGATTCGCACATGCTTTCTATGCCCGCCTCCGTCTTTCCCCGCTCCTCGCGTCACTATGAGCAGGTACAATGACGGCGATTCGGTCGAAACTGAGTACGCACATGTCCGCCACTCCCGAAACAATCGAAGCGCCGCTTGCGCCCGAACAACTCGCCCGGCGCTGGCAGGCAATGTGCGTCGACCCGGTTTACGAGAATATCGCCGGGAAGATCGAACTCACCGAATGGGGTGAGGTCCTGATGAGCCCTGTCGGCAAGAGCCACGGGCTCGCCGCCGCACGCTTCGCCGCATGCCTGGAACAGACGCTGGGCGGGCGGACCGTGGTGGAGGTCGGGATTGCGACTGCCATCGGCTTGCGGGCGCCGGACGTCGCCTGGTGCTCCGACGCCTATCTGGCAGCGCGTCCGGAGGAGATGCCGCTGTCAAGCGCGCCGGAAATCTGCGTCGAAATTGCCTCGGCGAGCAACGCTCTGCCCAAGCTGCCCAAGCTGCGAGAGAAGGCAATGGCCTATGTAAAGGCCGGGGCGGTCGA
The DNA here is from genome assembly GCA_009693435.1 of Betaproteobacteria bacterium. The sequence goes on from SHXF01000097.1 coordinate 11,342, forward strand.
GGCGTGGATCGTGTTCCCCCAGTCGCGACGGCTGGAAATCTACGATGCCGCCGGGTCACGCGAATCGACATCCTTCAAGGTGAACCCGCACACCCTGTTCGATTGACAGGTAGTGCCGGGGCCCGGCCTGGATGCTGATGGTCGTCTTCGCTTGCATGCCTTGCGTGGCGCGACGGCTTACCCGGCATGCTCCAGACCCAGAACCGTCCTGACCACCTGCAACATCACCGCCGCCTTGACCGGTTTGGTCACGTAGCCGTCGGCGCCCAGTTGCAGGCCCTTGAGCACGGATTCGCGGGTTGCGAGGGCGGTCATCATCACGACGGGCATGACCTTCAGCACCGGGTGCGCGCGTATCTTCGCAAGGATTTCGAACCCATCGGCGTCGGGCATCCGGACATCGAGCAGCGCCACATCGGGGATCGGGTAGAGGCGCAACGCGGCGACGATCTCCTCCCGGCTCGACGCCGTGCGCAACAGAAACCCGTCTCGTTGAAGATAGTGCTGCAAAAGCTGGATGGTGGCGGCATCATCGTCGACGACAAGCACCGTATGCTTGTCGCTCTGGCCTATTTGCCGTGCGCCGCCGCCACGGCGCGTAATGGCCACGTAGTAGCCCGCCGACTCCAGCGCGGACACCCCGGACGGCAGTTCTTCGCTCGCCGGCAGCATCGCCGTTTCCGTGCCGTCTGTGGCAAGCGGCATGTTGAAGTGGTCTTCGATGCCGGCGAGCGCGCGCGAGCTCGATGGCACGATCAGCTCGCGCCCGCGCAAGTCGAGAAAAATCGCGCGTGCCTCCTCCAGCGGGAGCCCGAGATCGCCGGCGATACGGGCCACGGTGGTGCGGCCGTTGAGCAGCACGAGGATCTGCAGTTCCATGGATGAAAGCGTCGTTCCGGTCTCGCGCAGCTCGACGGTTCCCTTTTCGGAAACGTCGTAGTAGTCCTGATCGTGTATGGAGATGGGGCGGGGTTGCATACGTTTCGATCGCGGGGGAGAGCAGGATGGGCGGTATCGCGAGTCCCGATTCCGGATACGCCGTGTAGCGCGGTCGCAGTGGGTCGGTGTCGTGTAAACTGTAACACCATACAGCCGGGTGCGCGAGATCGGAGTGGACGAATCGAGTGTGCGGCGCGCACCTTGAATCGGGTGAATAATTCGTGAGAATTATTCAACAAAGTCCAGTTAATACGCTATTGAACGGGCCATTCAGGAATAAGAAAAGTATAATTACAGCGTTTTGCGCCGTGCTTCTGCATCCGTGTAGCGTGCGCAATGCGCACGAAACCGCGCTCAGTTAGCGCAACTGAAACTGGCGGCCAGGTTGGCGTCGCCGCTGCCATTGTATTTCGGCCACGCCGGATATTCGCATAACGGCCTGCTCCGCCCGCGGGTCGCGGCATTGGCGTCGAAGGTCACCTGGTCCCTGGGGGCGACACCGCGCTCCACCCAGTTCTCCAGCGCCGTGAGTGAATCCCACGTCGCGGTGAAGCTTTTGCCGAATACATGCCCCAGGCCCGGGACCTCGTAATAGCGCACGAACTGGTTCGCGTTGTCCGCGCCCATGGTGCCGACGAGGCGGCGGAAATACTCGGACGTGGCACGCACGTTCACCAGCGCGTCGGCGGTGCCGTGGGCGATCAGCAATTTGCCGCCGCGGCGCTGAAACGTCGAGAGATCGGTGCTATTGACATCCTGCAGCGCGGTCAGTTCGCTGATGCGCTTCTCATGGACTCCGGGTTTTTCAGGGTCCAGTTGCAGGGCATTCGCGTCGGCATCGGCCGCAACGAAATAGCGGACCCACATGTCCCAGAACTGCGCGCTATACGGCATATCGAGCGTGGCCGGATGCTTCGGCTGTGCCGTATTCAGTGTAAGCAGCGACGCCACCGGATTGATTCCCACGGTATCGATACCGGCATACACGTCGAACCCCGGGTAGGATTTTTCGCCGCTCCGCAGCGGATATCGCAGCGTGATCGGCGTGCTGTAGGTGTTGAAGGCGCCGATCTGCGCATCGGACAGGCAGCTGTCCCCGGTGTCCGCGCCATTGGGGCAGCGTACCGTGGCCGGATTGAATCGGCAGGCATTGACGTTGCTGATGATGCCATCCCGCAGGCCATCCAGACTGTCGCATGCGCTCATGACGGCGTCGTACAGCATGTTGCGCTTGGCAACGCCGGCATAGGCGCCGGGCGCCGCCAGCGCGCGCGTGATCCGTCCGAATTGCAGGTTGAGGGCTGCCGCATTCCAGGCCGGGTACCAGGCGATCGCGCCGTCGAAATCCCGGGGATATCGCTGCACCGCGACGAAGGCTTCGCGTCCGCCCGTGGAGCCGCCGGCAATATAGGTTTTCGAGGGCAACCTTCCGTAGCGGATGTTCATTACGTGCATGACCGCATCGCGTGTCTTCTTGACAACGTCGCCGGCAAAATTGTGGGTCGCTTCGTGGCTGACCCCGAACCGGCCATCGAGCCCTGCGTGCCGCCCCGTATAGGGAGCAGCGGACTGGTGGCCGGAGTCGCTGTTCCACGTCGCATAGCCGCGTCCCAGGGGCGTCGGTCGGTCAGCCGCACCCAAGGGGACATGGGCAGCCGGGTCGCGGATCGTGCCGTTGTACCCGCCGCCACCCAACATCAGCGCTTTGCCGTTCCAGGCCGTGGGCAGATCGAGCTGAAAATTGATATTCGGCGTGTTGGCGCTCACCGGGTGGACCGAAGCCAGCACCTTGCAATACTCCCCGATCGCGGCCGGGCCTTCGCCTTTGGCGGGGACCAGTTCGGTCAATGTGATGGTGGCGCCGCGGCTTGGCAATCCAATGGCCGAGGCCGGGATCGCGATGCCTTTGAGTTCGGCGCATCCCGCATCCGCGGCGACGACGCGCTCGCGCGGTGTGGCGCATCCCCAGAGGGAGAGCGCTGCCGCCAGGGCTGCCAATAAGGTCATCGGCCGTCGTATCACGTGGTTCATGGTGTGCCTTCCAAAAACGATTCAGGCGTATGAGATTAAGCTCGATGCCAAGCATCCCATTATGCATCTGCGCAATCATTTTCCAGTCGGATGAGGTCGGGTGGGTAAAGTGGACCCCTGAGTCAAGACAATGACTCGCACGGTTTAAGCTGCACATTCGACCTCACTTGCAGCTGGTCGGCGCTGCCCCGGTTTTGTCCTGCTTTGCCCTGCTTTGGTCTTTGCTGTTGCTTTTGATTTTGCCTTTGCCTTTGCGGTGGAGGAACCCCCTGTGGAGCGTAGCGAAACAGCGGGTTCCGCCACGCTAATCGCATCGCTCACTGCCACCGGCTGGTTCGAGAGCCTGACATCGCGAATCGTTACGCTGCTATTGGCCGCGCCAAAGCCGATGAGATCGAAGGAGAGATTCACCGCCCTGCCCGTGGCCAGCCCTGAGAGATCGAGCGTGTAGGTGCGGCTGCCATCGGTATTCAACACTTGAGTCAACCCCGCGCCACGACGTTCGGTTCCATTGGCTTGGAGATTCAAAAGCGCGTCGCTCTTCGAAAGATTAATGGTGCCGGTGAGCGCGCGCTACCTGCTTTGGCTACCCATTCATTAGGGTTGGCTGTGGGGAGGAATTCTTCGTTACTTAACGGAGTTTCGTCGATAAACCAACCGTGGCCAGCGGCGGTGCTGTCTAGCGCAATTTGAGCGGTTGAGAACTCGCCCGTTGTACTGGCAATGGCTCTTCCATCGAGCGAAGCGAAGGAGACCGAACTGACGACGGTTGATCCCAAAAATCCACCAATAGCGTTGATCGCCCGCTGAGAATGCCCATCAAACATTCCGTATAGTGGCGACTCCGATCCAATCTCACTTATGCGCCTGACTTTGCTTCGCAGTTCGCAGTCGTTGGCTAGTTTGTATTCGTTCGATTTACCCAAATAAGAGCCTGGCTCCCCAGCGTAGACCTTATGCCCAACTGTCACCAATCGAATTTCCACCTTGACTTTTTTACCGTTCACCTCTACCAGAGCAGCGAGTTGATCCGCGCCTCGATACCCTGGATTGGGACGATATACCCCTCCCTCTAGGGATCCTTGTTTGGGAAATTCTACAAACACGACCCTTTTAATTTTGGCATCACCAAGCCAAGCGCTTGCGCGCGCACCGACGTCCTGCCGATACTTTTCGAGCACTTCCGTGAAGGACAAACCATGGGGTTCGTGTGTCAAATGCGCATTGGGATTGTCCGCCGACTTATCAGGCGTCTGCACGACTTCACAAAAGCCAGTCAATGTTGCATCAGACTTGGAACTAGTACTTGGTTGCGCTGCCAATCCCACGTCAAACAAACCCAAACCTAGTGCCGTAATAATTATGGTTTGTCGAATCACAATTTCTAAAGTGGACCCCTGAGTCAAGACAATAACTCGCTCGGTTTAATCTGCACCCCGGTGGCCACCCAAACTCCCCCAGTGATGGCCACTTCAAAATCCCCCAGTAGGCGGTAAGCCGATGAACTAGTCGGCGGTAGCCGCTGCGGCGACGACAGGACATGATCGCCCCTCGATTTTACGAGGGGATTGGGAGTGAATGTC
>SHXF01000098.1 GCA_009693435.1 Betaproteobacteria bacterium
CCTGCGGCGAAGATCGGGCGCGGTATCTTTCTCGACCATGCGACCGGCCTCGTGGTCGGCGAGACGGCGGTAATCGAAAACGATGTGTCCATGCTGCACAGCGTCACGCTCGGCGGCACCGGCAAGGAGGACGGCGATCGCCATCCCAAGATCCGCAACGGCGTGATGATAGGTGCCGGCGCAAAGATCCTCGGCAATATCGAGGTCGGCCGGTGCTCGCGCGTGGCGGCAGGCTCGGTGGTCGTACACCCGGTCCCGCCCAACGTCACGGTCGCCGGCGTTCCCGCGAAGGTCATCGGAAGCGCCGGCTGCGCCGAACCCTCCCGCACCATGGACCAGATGCTGTCCGATACCGGAGACTGATGGCAACGATGCTGCTAACTCTCCCTGATGTCCCCCGCTTCCGATTCGCCTCTCCCGGGTTCTGACCCGAATGGCACCGATTTTTGTATTGCTTCTTCCCAGGTGTCCGGATTGAACCCGAATGGTCCGCGATCGCCAGAGTAGGCAATCGTGCAATCCGCGCCGACGAGGTACAGACGCATCGGCAAGGAAATATACTTCTCTTCGACATCATTGCCGATGGAATCGACCAGCATCGGCATCTGAAGATCGAGTTGCGACTGGCACACGGACGCCACTTGTGTGCGTTCATCGTCGGTCCTGGGTTCCTTGTAGTGAATTCTGGCTTTCAGGTTATCGGGAACACGCCATCCGTCATCAGGATGCGCTTCACGAATATAGATGACATAAAAATGGACGTCGTTCTTGTACTTCGCGTAGATTTGATTGAGGCGCACGGCCCAATTACGGAAGGGCGGTCACGTGTAGGACCCGAAGATCAGTCCGACCGGCTTGCCGCGCAGCGCCGATAGCTTCACACTTTCCCCGGTGCGCCCGCGCGCCCTGCCGAGCACATCGAGTTCGAAATCCGGTGCCGCCGTTCCCGCCTGGGGAACCTTCACCTGGCGGTCCCTCTCGCGAGACTGCAGGGCATCAAACTCGGCTTCGGTGATGTCCGAGATCGACAGCCATAATTTTCTGCGCTCTTCGGGCGACAACTTTGCGCCCTCCATGGCGCGTTGGTCCATCGACAGCTTTCCTGGATCGTCCATCTGGCAGTCCTCCTTCATCGTTCATGAAAATTCAAGCATAGTTTTGGTGAGTGACAGGATTGCGCTCGATTATTGAGGTCAACAGACAAGCCTCGCGCACAAGCCCAACGTGCCGGCGAAGTGCCTGCGTCATCAGTCGTCGGCGCACGCCGAACCCATCCCTCGCGTTTTCCTTTTACATGGGACCGCTTGAACCAGCGCAGATAAACGGTATCGCGACCCTCACCCCGATTCAATACCGGAAATCAAACACTACCGGTAATTCGCTCGACTCTGGATAACGGTTACTCGTCGAGGCGATTTGACATTCGGATGTACAGGCCCGGTTAAGCGGACCACGTGTGGGAGCACCCTCATGCAAGACCGAGGATCGGGTTGGGCGCGTGCTCGCCCAACTGTAGGCCAGCGGTGATCCCATCTTCCGCATGGGATTGACGGTTGAATAACGGCGATTCGCCGCCAAAGTCATGTTTCGAAGGCGCCGCTCGCACTCGGTCAGGCGAGCGCTCCGTTCAGGTAAATATTTGGCGCGAATTGATATTTTCGTAATGAGGATGCTGATCGCGCGCGCGGTAGAGGTCGCTTTGAAGTGCACCCCGATAACCGAAGTAACCTTTTCGCCAGCTGCAACGAACCTGTCTGTAATCAATAGGCAAAGTGGAGCTGCGCTGAAACCAGTCGCGGCAAAGTTGCTCACCGGTCTGGAACTTGATTCAAACACCCGTTGAGCCGATTTGACTATTTGCCGTTGGGGAGTTGGGTATTCGAATCGTTTGCAAGAACTGGCCGGATCGCGCGGCTGACAAAGGACCGGTCGCGGAATCCCCGCAATCGGCCCGTTTCTTACCTTCACTGACTGAAAGGAAAAACATGAAACGCAAGAACTCCCCGATGCAACTAGCCTGCGCCGGAATCCTGGCCGCAAGCCTGGCCGGTCCGGTCATGGCGCAAAGCAATCCTTGCGCCGCCAAAAAAGCCAGCAACACCTCGGCCAAAGCCAACCCCTGCGCGGCCAAGAAAGGCGGCAACCCGTGCGCTGCGAAGACCAACCCCTGTGCCGCCAAGGCCAACCCCTGTGCCGCCAAGGCCAACCCCTGCGCCGCCAAGGCCAACCCCTGCGCAGCGAAAAAGAAGTAAGGATTGTAAGTACCGGCAGACCCTCGATCATGCACGGCTGATCGAGGGTTTTGTCGAATTGGGTACAAAGACCCTGCCGGGGAGACAAGATGGACAATCAGGCAAATTACCTGCGATCCGCGATAGCCGGAATTTTTGCATTCGGCAGTGCCGGGGTTATGGCGCAAAATCCGTGTTCAGCGCAGTCGCGCCGCAATCCCTGCGCGGCGAAGAGTACTAGTGCGGCAAAAAATCCTTGTGCCGCGAAAGCGAACCCTTGCGCCGCCAGGAATCCCTGCGCAGCAGGAAGCAAGGTGGACCCAAAGCTGGTGACGCGGCCGAAAAGCACCAAGCTCGCCTCCGGCAATTCCGCGGACATGCTAAAAATCGGGGAGGCGATGTGGAACGACCCCAAGCTCAGCACCAACAATCTTTCCTGTAATACCTGCCATCAAGGTGGCGCCGCTTTTCAAGCGAGTTTCGCGAAACCGTACCCGCACGCGGTCGCGATGGCAAAGGACCAGGGGGGGTTCAGTCGCATAAACCTGGACGAAATGGTGCAGTTCTGCCTGATCGTGCCGATGGCCAGCAAGACTCTGGGCTGGGAATCGAAAGAACTTGCCGCGCTGACCGCTTATACCGCGCAAGTCCAGAAGTCCTTTAAGCCTGGCGCGGCGGCGAAGGCCAACCCTTGTGCGGCGAAAAATCCATGCGCGGCCAAGGGAAATCCCTGCGCGGTGAAAGCCAACCCGTGCGCTGCAAAGAATCCGTGCGCTACGAAGAAGAAGTGATTTCACTTTTTGTGATTGCCATCGAACTCGCGCGGATAGTCAATGTGTAGTGCATCCGGCGCGTTCAAGGCTAGGCCACAGAATTCCAGCGGCATGGAGCCGGCGTTCGAAAATCTGTCTCGATCGCGCCTTTTAATCATGGCAGAGGCTGGCGAGGAGGTGTTGGAGTGCATTCGCGTTCTCGAGAAAGCGGATTTGAATCTGGTCGGCGAAGTACTTCGCGGCAATGGCGAGTTCGTTGAGTACGACCACTATCCGCCGGATGATGTTCTGGACCGGGACTCGCAATCGCAGTACTACTATCACGCGCATCGCGGCCTGACTGGCGAGCACGGGCACTTTCATACATTCCTGCGTGCGCCGGGTATCCCCGAAGGCTTGAAGGCGGCGCCCTACGCCGGGACGGAAATCTGGCCTGCCGGGGACGAGGCGATCGCGCATCTGATCGCGATATCGATGGATGCATTTGGCCGGCCAAGCGGATTATTCACGGTCAACCGTTGGGTCACCGCGGAAACCTGGTATTTGTCTGGCGATGTCATTCGCATGCTGGACAGCTTCGTGATTGATCATGCTTTCCCGTCATGGCCGGTCAATCGCTGGATCGGCGCCATGTTGAAATTGTTCCGGCCGCAAATAGAAGCCGTGATTCGTGAACGCGATGCGGTGATAGCGGGCTGGCAACGCTCGCATCCCGGCGAGGATGTATTCGAAGATCGACGTCTTGAAATCACCTCCGAGCTACCGATCGGCATAGATGGGCAAATCGCCGCGATTCGATCCGCGCTGATGCGCGGCGCCGGCTCGGCGTCCGCGGGCGGGCGGGCTGATCCGAACCGGGGGGATCTTGAAAAATGAAAGAACGTCGCATGAACGCCCGCATTGCCCCCATAGCGGTAATCGCATTGTTCTCGATCGCGGTGCCTGCGATCGTGTTCGGGCAATCGGGTGCCACGGTGAAATCCGCCGCGCAGGTCATTACGCTCACACAAATACCCTGTCAGTTCGTCGAGAGTGAAAACGGGGCCAATCGCGGCTACAAGAGTCGCCGCAAAGAGGATTGCGAACGCATCAACGCGAAGACCGGCGCCGAGCGCGTCGCCGCCGCCAGACCCATGGAGCTAAAACCGGGCCGCTACGTATTCCGCGTCGCCAATCAGAGCGTTCCTTACGATCTCGGCTTCTGGATTCGCGGTGACGGCGCGATCAACCGGGTCAAGCTGCCAAGCGTCTCGGGTGGCGGACTGACGACTGGCGCATCCAGGGATTATGAAATAGATCTGGTGCCAGGCGAGTATGTCTATTCCTGTCCCCTGAACACGACGCCGGACTATCGTCTTATCGTGAAAAACTGATGAAAACTCTTAAAGGACTGCACATGTATTCAAGGTCAGGATTCGCGGCATTATTCATCGTCATGCTGTCCGTTGCGGCACCGACCTTGTCGCATGCCCAACAAGACGCCACGGGATATCCGCTTCCAGGGACGAGGACGGTGACTACAAATCATGGATTTGACGTACTGGTCGGGCGCTTGGAAAAAGCCATCGAGGCAAACAAGATGGGGCTGGTGGCGCAGGCGAGCGCCAGCCGCGGCGCAGCGGGCCGGGGCGTGAAAATCCGCGGCAACGCAGTATTAATGGTATTTCGCAACGACTACGCGGTACGCATGCTTGCCGCCAGCATACCGGCAGGTTTCGAGGCGCCATTGCGAATTTACGTGACGGAAGGCGCCGACGGCCGGATCAGCATCACCTGGCGTACTGCGAGCGCGGTGTTCGCTCCCTACGGCAGCGCCGACCTGGATGCCATGGCGCGCGAGATCGATCCCATCCTTGAAAAGATTGTCCGGGACAGCGCAGAAAATTCCTGAAAATTTCATAAGTTACATGACGAAAAACGATCGAATAATTTTTCGGAACGCAGCCGCAAGCGTCAGCACCGGGCGCTTGAGGATGGCCGCCGGAAGATCATTTACGAAGCACCGCTCACGACGCCGATATTGACGCTGCCCGAGTGCTATCCGGCTCGCGTGCGGGCCGGACGGACGACCGGAGGAAGGGCATGAAAGAGGAGCGTAGCCGCATCGGGGCACGCGGCTCAACCGTAGCGCCCCTTGGTCGCGGTCACCGACCCGATCGATTCTCGACTGTCGCGTGCTTCGCCGGCCGGCGTGAGGGCGCGGGAAAAGCGGCGATCTGGAAGGTGAGGATGCCATGCCGTACCTGACGAAAGTGGGTATCGATGCAGCGTCCGGGCAGCCGCTGCTGGCCCAGGGCACCCCACTGAAGCGGGCGCGCCAGGCCATGCGGGACGCCGGCTGCGACTCGCCTGGCCAGTAGATGGGCAGCCGCTGGCCGATCGGCTGCGTCGCGCTGGAGATCACGCAGCGCTGCAATCTCGACTGTACGCTTTGCTACCTGTCGGAGCATTCGGAGGCAGTACGCGACATTCCCCTGGAAGAGATATTCCGGCGCATCGATCTCATTTTTCGCCACTACGGACCGAACACGGACGTGCAGATCACTGGGGGCGATCCGACACTGCGGCAGCGCGAGGAACTGCTCGCGATCGTGCAGCGCGTCCGAGGATGCAGCGGGGAGCAGCACCTCAATTCGGTGTCATCGGATGCCTCGTCGTCGATCACGGTCATGGATTTTCGCCAGCCAATTGCGCTCGATCCGCCGCCCGATGGCTGGCGGCACCGCCGTTTCTTCCGGACCGCCCCGATGCAGATCAGCTTCGTGACCAAGGAAGGCCGGCCCTCCATCCGCATGGCAACCCATAACGGCGGCTCGATGCTTTATCGCTACACGGACCTCTCCGTAGACCAGTACCCGATGCTTGGCTGGGACTGGTTCGTGGAATTGCCCATCGCAAGCGGTGTCGATGAAACTACCAGGGCCGGGGACGACCACCCGGCCCGGTTGTATCTGAAATTCCGCGCCGCCGGGGGTAAAACGCACGCCATGGAGATCATCTGGGGCAATCGTAAGCTGAGGGCCGGAGACTGGAAGTATCTCGAGTCGTTCTGGAGCGGCAGTGCATTTCCGCACTACGTGGCGCGCGGCGGCGATGAGAACGTCGGCCGCTGGCACGATGAAAAGCTCGACCTGCGCGCGTTGTATCGCAAGCACTGGGGCGACTCGCGCGGTGCAACCCTGCAGGAGGTCGCTCTGTTCTGCGATACAGATGCTACCGGCGCGCGAAGCGTGGCGTATTTCTCCTCGGTGCGGGTCGAGCGAGCACCGTTGCCGCAGCCCTGATGCGTACCGTCGTCGATACACGCTCTTGTGCTTGAACCGCACGGATCGAAACGACAGATAGTTTGGCCTCCGGATTCACAGAAATTTCACCAAGGAGAAAACATGAGCCCGCTTTATCTGACCGGCATACGCGCGTGCGTGTTCGACGCATACGGCACCTTATTCGACGTCAACAGCGCCGCCGCTCGCCCAACTCGCCGGAATAATGTCGATCGCTTGCAGAATGCCGAGAGTAATGCCGGTCCAGAACGCGAGGTGGAAGGACAGTGGCGAATGGCGCACCCAGCGGGAGAAAAGGAAAATCGGCGCCAACCCGATGACCATCGTGCCGCTTATCGTGGTTGCCTTGAGGATGTCGGTGCCCGCGATCATCGGCAGGTTGCCGAGCAGCGCAAACGCGACCATCGTCAACGGGCCGATGGTCATCGCCTTGGGCGACGGCAGCCGGCCGGCGAGCAACGGCATTTCTCGCGCTACCAGTTTGGACAAGGACGTAAAGGTCGAGTCCAGCGTGGAACCGGCCGATGTGACCATGACGACGACCATCGCGAAGAAACCCGCAAAACCCAGCCCGCGCGCGACCTCCGCGGGCACGTTGCCGGTCGCCTTGATCCCCTCGAGGCGCGCATGAACGCCCACCAGGCTGAACGCGAGGATCGCCAGGAACCCGAGAATTCCCGCTGCCACAAACGCTCTCAGCATGGTTTTCTCGCGTGTGATGAATCCACGGTCCGTCAGCACCGGATCGTGAAACGGATAGGACAGCACCTGCAATAGCGCAACCAGCAGCAGGTCCACGCCCGAATTCAGCGCAAACGTTCCTTCGGTGAGCAATTTTCCGGGTGCATGGTTTGGAAGCACGAACGCCAATACCACGACCAGAAACAGAATGAATACGATTGCCTGAATCACGTCGCTGAAGATCGAGCTGCGCAATCCGCCTTTGAGGCTGTAAAACAGCACGGCGGCAGTAAACAGCAGCGCCGAAAAAATGAAGCCCGCGGAACCTGTCTCACCGTAATAGCCGCCGACGACAGCCGTATTGCTCCAGACTTCGTTGAAAAGCCGGATCAGAATGGCCGCCGAAAATGCCAGTGCCGCACCACGGCCGTATTTTTCGATCAGAAACGGGACCAGTCCGGTCGCGCCTTCGCGCGTGCGAAGCCGGTAGATGGCCAACCCGGCAACGGGTATGGACAGCCAGTAGGCGGCGTAGGCCAGCCCGCCGACGATGCCATAGGCAGCGCCAAGGTTCGCTGCATTGGTCACCGACTTGGCGAAGATCCAGCTGATGAAGATGCTCATCATCAGCGCCCATTCCGATGCCGGACGACCTTGCGAATCGTAGCCGCGGAAGAATCCGGCTTCATCCGCCGATTTCGGCACCACAAGATACATTACTGCACCGAACGCCAGCAGGAATCCCCAGAAGAACAATCCCTGCATTTCATTCATGGCTTCCCTCTCCCAGCTGCTTGCGCCTCAGGCAGCGCAGCACAGCTCGGCACCGGCGCGGTTTGATTCCCCAGGGCGCCGCCGCAGCTCGATCCCTGGCCCGCGGTGCAGCCATAACAATGATCGGCCACGCGGATCGGCAAGCACTCCAGCGCGGTGGCCGCTGCCTCGCTGATATGCAGACGGGAACGGCTTCCTTGCGCAAGTGCGAGCCCCAGTTGCTGATTGAAGTCGCAGTCGTAGATATATCCCTGCCAATCCACACTGATCAGACTGCGGCACATCACGCGATGCAGATTCTCGTCGCGGTGTGCCCCGCGCAGCGTGATCATGTAGTCGTTGAACTGCCCGTTTGAGATCAGCGTGCTTCCAAACCGCTGTATCGGCATGTTGGCCAGGGTAAACAGCTGGTTGAATTCAATCCCGAAGTGCCGCCGCAGATGATCCTTGTAATCGGCTTCCAGTGCATCCTGAGCCGGCGGCAGGTTTGGCCCTTGCGGGTTGTAGACCAGATTCAGGACGAGTGTGCCATCCGGGCGGCCGTAACCCAGCGCATTCAGCTGCCTGAGGCCCTTTATGCTTGCCTCGAACACGCCTTTGCCGCGCTGCTTGTCGACGTTTTCTTCGAGATAGCAAGGCATCGAAGCGACAACCTCCACCCGATGCGCCGCGAGAAAAGCCGCGAGGTCCTCGAATCCGGGTTCCTCGAGTATGGTCAGATTGCAGCGGTCGATGACTCGCAAACCGCGTGCCCGCGCGGCGATAACCAGGCGCCGGAATTCGGGATTCAGTTCGGGCGCCCCGCCGGTGAGGTCGATTGCCGTGACGTACGGGCTGGCGGCGAGGAACGCGATGACGGCATCGATGGTCTCGGCCGTCATCGCGTTCCTCGCGGGCAGGCCCGGCGTTCACATGGCAGTGCATACAGCTCTGGTTGCAGCGGTAGCCGAGATTCAGCTGTAGCGTCTCGACGACGCCCCGCCGCAGGGCGGGAAACTTCGACCGGCTTAAAAGATGGAGAGTGGCATGCATGCGCGCGATTCCCGAACGGACATATCCTGTTGGACGTCCCGGGACAGCAATTGCTTACAGCCGAAGCGCGGAATTCTCTGGCGTTCCGGGCTTCGATCTCAGCCGCCCCTGAATTTGCGCAGGTGTTGCGGAAGATTCTGCGATCAGGCGCATTACAACGTTATTTCAGAATACGCCATGCCCAAAGCCATTTGCGACTTAGCCTTCCGCCTTGTCGAGTGCCTCCGGAATTTTGCGCGACGCGCGGCGGAAGAATGCGATCTGGCGCGTGAAATTTGTGCAATTCGTGCACATCATCGAATGCAGGCTCAACAATGAACGATCGAGGCGCGCGAGCGGCTTCTCCATGGCGCGCGAGCTCAACTTCGCCGCCTGCTCGCAGGAATACATCAGCTTACCCATGTTGCCCACCGAACCAGTGTTTTGTCATGCAGGCCCGCAAACGCAATCTCGCCCTGAAGAAGATTACATGCGCATTGGACACCGTCAGATCGAGGTTCTGGCATATTTCTTCCGTTGACAGGTCCATCACTTCCCGCATCGAGAATACCAGCGCATGACGCTCGGGTATGAACTGGCAGCATTTCAGGTAAGTCTGCCAGAACTGATTCGATTCGAGGGCATCGTCCGGCAGCCCCCAGACTGCCGGCGCATCGACCCATTGCCCGCTTTCACTGAAGCCACTGTCCCCGGGATCGTCCTCATCGCTTACGGTTGTCGAAACAATGGGCGGCCCGCGGCGGCGACTTCGCACGAGGTCAACGACCTTGTGCTTGAGAATGCCGCTCAACCAGGCGCGCAGTTGCGAACGACCCTCGAAGTCGTCGTGGTGTGCCAGCGCAGCGATGAACGTGTCCTGGACTGCGTCTTCCGCTAGCGCGGTGTCGCGCAACAGAAAAAAAGCGAATCGCGTCAGGTAACCGCGATGCGATTCGAGTTCTTTTGCCAGATCCTGGTCATTCCCCACCGTTTTTTGTTCCCGGTTTGCTTTGGCATTGCGACGTGCAATTTTGCCACGTACTGCGCAGGATGATGAATCGCTACTCATGCAGAATGGGCGCGTCCGCGGAAGAATGCTCAAATTTTTTGTACGGAGCCACCCGGTCTCCCTAGAGTCAGCTCGCTATTCCCTCACGACTTTGCCGTTCAGTTCCAGCACCCACTGCGATTCCAGCGCTGCGCCCAGCAGCGCGTGCAGGTAGCAGGTGTTGGCCGAGCTCAACAGCAGCTGCCCCATGTCCTCATCGGAAGCCTCGCCGTGCAGGAACACGTGCGTATCCAGGTTGCCCGACTTGCCCTGCATTGTCCCGTCCGGATCGGCGTCGATCCGCATGGGCCAGTACTGGACCATGCGCATGGCGCGAATCTTGTATTTGCGGAATTCCGTGTAGCGCAGCAACTGGGTCATCAGGCAAAAGGCCACGCCCGATGCCGCCAGCGCCAGGCCGCACGGCGCGGCATCGCTGTCGCCGGTTGCATCGATGGCGCGCGCCGAGGCGGCCTCGTCGGATTTGAGACCGAAGCGCGAACCGGGCGGCGCAGCTGCCCAGGACTGGCTGGCGGTGATGCCTTCGTCGCACGTGGATTCGCCGCGAATTTCGATCGAAAAGCGCACCTCCTCATCGGGCTGCATGGGCGCACGGCCTGGACCTGTCGATGGCGGTGGCGGTGCCAGTTTGGTCACTACGTCCGCAAGACCGCTCCTGCCGGCGAGTGGCTGCGGCGCACCCTTCCACGCTTTGAGCGGGTCAGGCGCATCGGCGCGATTCGATCGGCGCACCTGGAGCGGCTCGCGCCGCTGTCCATTAACGTACAGGGCGAAGGTGTTGTTCAGCGCCGAACGTACCGCCGCCAGCAGCGGCGATGCGGCCACCGTCCGGTGCAGCAGTGATTTCACTGCCTGCGCTTGCGCGCTGGAAGCGACACGAATTACGAATGCGGGCGCCATGGCGGAACCGCGCCCCGTGCCGCGGAAAAACGATCCGGCGAAAGCATAGCGATTGACCAATTCGGCGCAGATCGAATCGATGAAAATGCCCTCCGCGCGCGCCATGCGCAGCATGCGCCCCTGCATTTCGGCCAGCAGCCCCGCATTCATGAAGGCGAGTGGGAAAGGCGCGAGGTCGGTGCCGTGCAAGCCCGCGCCTTCGTCGCATACCAGCCGCCATGCGGAACCCGCCGAGCCTTCGGTGACGACGGCTTCCTTCTGGTGGCCGCCCATCGCCCGCACCTCGACCTTGAGCGTGTCCTCGGCTTCCGTCATGCCCAGCAGCGGCGTACGCGCCGTGCCCTGCGCCACCTTGAATGCGAGTGGATATCCGGAACTCTCGATGGAGTCCGTCGATCTTAACGTCCCTGCCATCTGCTCTCCTTGCGGCAATTGCCGCTCACGATATACAAGACGTCCGCTGGATCGACCTTCTACTGGCGCTCGATATTCCGGTCCGCAATGACCTTGCTCCAGCGTCCCATTTCATTGGCGATAAGTTTTTGCATGCCTTCTGGCGTGGACGGACTGGGCTCACCGCCAAGCGCCGCGAGCTGCTTCTGCACCTCGGGCAACCGCAGGATGGCATGCAGTTCGCGGTTCAATCGATCGACGATTGCGGGGGGTGTGCCGCCGGTGGTGGCGATACCGGCCCAGGACGCGAAATCCACATTGGGCAACACCCGGGAAATCGAAGGCACATCGGGCAGGAAGCGCGAACCGTTTCGCGTGGTGAGCGCAAGCGCGCGCGTCCTGCCCGCGACCACGTTCGGATAGGCGCTGGTCATCGTGTCTATCATCATGTCGACGCGCCCGGCCAGGAGTTCGGTGAGTGCCGCCGGAGCGCCGCGGAACGGCACGTGCAGGAATTCAAGTCCGGCCTCGGCGCCTATCCACTCGCCGATCAGGTGCTGGCCGCTGCCCTGGCCTACCGAGGCGAAGCTGATCCTGCGCGGCGCCGAGCGAGCCACGGCAAGCAGTTCTTCGATCGACTTGTAGGGTGAGGCGTCCGGCACCACGATCGCCACCGGGTAGGCCACGACGGTGGTGATCATTGCAAAGTCCCTGAGCGGATCGTGCGGCAGCGAGCGCCGCATCACTGCCACCACCGGATGCGCCCCGGTCAGCATGATCATGGTCAGGCCGTCGGGCGGCGCCTTTGCGACCGCATCGGCGGCAATCGTTCCGGATGCGCCGGTCCGCAGGTCCGGCACCACCGGCTGCCCGAGGCGTTCGGCGAGCTTCTGCGCGAACAGCCGTGACATCAGATCGGTGCTGCCGCCCGGCCCGAAGCCGATCATGAAGCGCAGGGGCCTGGCCGGCCACGCGGCGCTATCCTGCGCGGCGACACCGTTGGCGATTGGGAGCAACGCGGCGGCAGCCGCCACCCATGCGATCCGGCGAAAAAGGAAATCCATGCGTCCTCTCGTTTGAAGTGACCCGGGTTTGAAGTGACCAGGGTCGGCAACGCCAGCGCGTCGCCGATTTGCGGCTAAAAGCCCGCATTATCAACCGCTGACTGAGATGGCGTGCCCGAAATTTCCTGCCAGTCGGGCCGGCGCATTGATGGCGAGTCGACCGGCCATTCGCCGGTTCGCCAGATGGCAGGGAAGCTCAGCCAGCTCGGTGCGCAATGACGCCACCTGGGGGATCGCCTTCGCGCTGCGAGGATCGCCGTTCGATCATGCGCGACTGCCTGAGGCTCATCGCGCCCGCCTGATCGCCTCACGCGCAGTTCGAACACTTGCCCGCAACAGCCGGCAAGACACACGCAACGCGCGTGCGGCGCGTGAAAGCTGAATGTCCGCGGTGAGTAAAGTGGCATTGGCGTCCGCCGCAATTGAAAGGTGTAACGCGTCCAGGGTACGCAGCGGCGGTTTGAAAGCCTCCACCCAGCGCCGTGCCTGTTCATAGTGAGCGGCGCCGATTTCAAGCCGCAGATACATGCCATTGCCCAGATGCTCGCGGAACCGTTCCTGCACCGAACGGGCCACACCGACAGCAAGCTCGCGCGCACGGACTTTACGTCCAAGCACCGAAGCAAATTCGATTTCGACCAGCGGCGAGATGGCGGGTATGCCACCACGTCGCAGGAGACGTTCCGCGCGCGCGCTCAGCGGCTCTGGAAGGTAATAGGCGATCAGTACCGAGGTATCGATGTAACGATTCAAGTGCGCTTGTCTCTTCGCGCAGCGACGACTTCTTCACTCATCGGGCGGCCTTGTACCCGCAGGCGGGCGCGAAACGCCGCCAGCTTGGGCAGCCGTGAAACATTCGATACGAGTGGCGCAAGTGCCACCGGCGCGTGGCCGCGCCGACGCACGATCACTCGCTCTCCGCGCTCCACACGGTCGAGGATTTCGCTGAGGCGATTGCGCAATTCCTTGGTGCCGACTTCCATTGGTGGCGCTCCGGCAGGTAACACCTCAAGTGTACACCAGGAAAATATTCTATCGCACACACGCTATTCGTTTGCGCTTTCCTCGCTGCTGTTTTGCTGGTCACTCCGGCCGCGCGCAGGCGGCAGGCAAGCCGGTTTTGATCGAAATTCATGCCGATGGGTACCGATGATGCGTGGGTGTAAAGCCCGCAAATTCATTGGGTTTCCGGGCGGCTGAAGCAACGACCCATACCGCGACCTGCACTGGACCGAGAAGTCGCGGTTGAGGCTCACGGCGTCCGATCGCACTACGGCAGCGACGAAGTCCCGCCCCAGTGCGACTGGAAATCGAACGACAATTGGCGGTGATGCCTGATCGCCAGCAGATGGAGATTCGTATCAATTTGCGCGTACAGCACCAGGTAGTGGTCGAGGGTGTATTCGCGCAGCGCTTCCGGGTCGGGTGTCAGCGCCGATAACTTCGCGCGCAGTGCTTCGAGCGCATTCGTGGTTTCGACGGAGCGAGCCGCATTCGCAAGAAACGGTCGTCCGATGCCGGGAAACCGTTCGAGGTTCGGGATCACGGTGTCCGGCAATTCGTCGAGCAACGCGTCGTAAGCCTGTGGCGCTTTGGCTTCGGTCAGGAAATGCTCGATGTCGGCGAGGTTGCGCTCAAAGTGCGCGGTGAGCCGGACCGTGGGTCGGACAGCGGGCTTCCTCGCCACGGCGACCGCGCCGGCCGTCTTACGCGCGGCGGCGGCGCTTGATCGACTGGATCGCCCCGCGTGCATCCTTCACGCGCCCGGCGGTGACATCATCAAGCCCCTTGCCCGCCTCGTCGATCAACCGCAAGTGAACGCGTTCGCGCTCCAGCCGGTGGTAATGGTCCAGCCGTTGCGCGTCGATCAGCGCCACGTAACTTTCGCCGTTCTTGGTGATGATTTTCTCGGCGCCAGCCTTGACCTCCTCCGCCAGCTCCGAAAAATTGGCGCGGGCCTACGAGAGCGGAACAATGTCGTTCGTGGAGATTCCCATTGCAAGCCTTCCGGGGGCGAAAAAAGCAGCGCGTCAGATGTGCAGAATCTTGTACATAATACGCGCGTCTCAGTGGGAAGAGAAGCGCGAGCGCGGCTACTTTCCAGCCTACTCTAATGGCCCTGATCCGCGCGCCCTTCTCCGGTGCTCCACAGCACCGAGCCCGTTCAACTCAACGAGCGACCGGGAGGTTAGCCACTGCATGACCTCGGACGACGCGTGAAAAGGCTTCGTTCGTTCCCGGCATGACGATTCCCGCGGTACGCTGGTTAGGGTTGGCCAGTCGGGGATTTCTCCGGCTTGGTCGGGAGCGTCTTGATCTCTGTGTCCGCCTCTTCCTCGGCCATCCGTACGTCGTAGAGCGCTTGCAGATTCATCCAGAACTGCCGGCTCGTGCCTCCGGCATACGATGTACGTCAGGCGTAATCCATCTCGCCCGCCATAGTGCGCCGGCGCCGCAAACCGGCGACGGCCCCACGCCCGGCCCGCTTGGGGAATGACGCATCAGGGCGGGCCATCCACTGCGTCACCCTGAAACATTCAGAAATGATCCCGCAGCGCCATATGCACGTTGAACGCGGTTTGCCAGCCGCGTCGTTCGTCGGTGCCCGATGCGTATAGTCGCGCCTCTTCCGCTGTCTGCGCGCGCAGTACGTCCAGCTGGCGGTGCAGGTGGCCGTGTTGCGGCAGCACGGGTCCAGCGAACAGCACCAATTCACCGCGCTGGATGACGATGCCCGGAAAATTCTCTACCTCGAAGTCGCCGGCCCAATCGGCATCGTCTTCAATATCCACCCAGAGGAAATGCGCGTCCGGGTATTGTGCCGACAGACTCTCGAATCCGGAGCGATAATCGCGGCATGTGCCGCACCACTCGGCGCACAGGCAGGCAACCAGGAATTCGCGCGGCTCGGATGCAATCGGATCTGCGCTGCGTTTCTCAAGCACCACGGCCCATTCGCGGATTGCCCATTGCTGCAATCCCGAATTGAAGCACAGGAGGCGGTATGACCCAAAATCAGCAACAACGCGCCACGCTCGGCAAGCTGGACCCCGTCTGGAAGCGCATCCGGACCGAGGCCGAGGACATCGCGCGGCGCGAGCCCGAACTAGCGGGTTTCATCCAGACGGCTGTCCTCGGCCACGAGACACTCGATGCTGCGATCATCCACCGGATCGGCGCGCGGCTTGATCATGGGGACGTCCCGGGGGAATTGATCCGCCTGGCTTATGCGAAAGCGCTGGAGGACGAGCCGGAACTCGGCGCTATCTTCCGCGCCGATATCGTCGCGACCTTCGATCGCGATCCGGCAACCGACCGCTTCATACAGGCCGTGCTCTACTTCAAGGGCTTCCATGCCATTCAGACGCATCGCCTCGCGCACTGGCTATGGGGCAAGGGCCGCAAGGACTTTGCGAGTTACCTGCAGAGCCGCGCATCCGCGGTATTTCAGTGCGACATTCACCCTGCGGCGAAGATCGGGCGCGGTATCTTTCTCGACCATGCGACCGGCCTCGTGGTCGGCGAGACGGCGGTAATCGAAAACGATGTGTCCATGCTGCACAGCGTCACGCTCGGCGGCACCGGCAAGG
>SHXF01000099.1 GCA_009693435.1 Betaproteobacteria bacterium
CTGCACCAGAGTCCCCTCGAACAATTCTCCGCTTTCGCTTGTCATCTCGATTCCATCTCGCGTTGTCATAGCTCTCTTAACGTACCAGCGCTCTAACCGTGGACCAGGTAGTACGGATATTTTTATAATTTTTCACAGGCTCTGAGTGGATCCAGATCCGTTTCGACTACGTTCCACACGAAGTCGAGCTTCACGTTGAAGTAGCCGTGAATGAGTCTGTCGCGCATGCCGGCCATGTCGCGCCAGGGCACCCCGGGTTCGGCTGACTTGAGCGAATCGTCGAGATTCTTCGCGGCTTCGCCGATGATCTCGATCTGACGCACGACTGCGCTCTGGGTCTTCAGGTCTGTCATGAATACTGATCGACCTTCCGCGGTAAATTGCCTGATCAGCTCGATCGCTTCGAGGATGTGCTCGAGCTAGAGCTCATCGCGTTCGTTCACAGGGACCGCGCTTCGGCGAGGATGCGCTCTTTCAGCCTGGGGTGAAGCTCGTCCTCCGTGCACAGATCGACCTTGACGCCCAGCACCTCCTGAATGTCGAGCTGGAGTCCGACGTATTTCAACAACGATATCCCCGCAGGCAGATCGATCAGCAAATCGATGTCGCTTCCCTCGCGGTCGAGCCCTTTCGCCACCGAGCCGAAGACGCGCAGATTGCTCGCACCCCGGGCGGCGGCGATGGACAGGACTTTATCCCGATGGGAAGCAAGGACGTCGGAGGGGCGCATGCAAAGGATTTTCTCAGGTTTCGCGGCTATCCGTTCCCGATCCTGATCCGGCGGCGCAAGCCGGAGAGTTCGACACGGGTCCGCGTGCGATGCTTTACTGGGAAATGCCATTTGGCGGCCCCTCGGGAAGGGATGCGAAAGCGGCGTTCGATCTGCGCTTCGACAGTGCCCGGGCGCACCCCGCTTCATTCGCGCTGAAGCGGCCGGCGCCGCTACTCGACCTGCGCTTCGATCAAAGCGGCACGCACAGCCTGACCCTTCGCGGTCTGGTGCTGCGACAGAATCAGCAGGGCGGCGAAGCGGGTGGTAGCGCGCCGAATGAAGTGAACTGGTGGATCGTCGGTGGCGTGGCGATCGGCGCGATGGCCTTGATTCGGAATGCAAACAAGAGTGATTCTTCGAGCGGGCAAGTTGCGTCTCCGGGCAGGGGCTCCGGCGGCGGCGACTACAACTCCTTCATCCTCGTCTCGTCCCGCTCTATCTCCTCGCGCCAGCGAGCCGATTCCTCGCGCGGCCCGTAGGTTGGGGTGAGCGCAGCGAACCCCAACTGAGAACGGATTCAACGCGCCAGGCTCGCCGGACTACCCCAAGTGTTCGCCGCGCTGAGGCTGCGCCCTACTATTGCCGCGCTCACCCCAGCCTGCACACCGCTAAAACTCCTCCATCCGGATGCCGCCGCGCTCGATCACCTCGCGCCAGCGCGCCGATTCCTCGCGCAGGAAGCGGGTGAACGCCTCGCGACCGAGCGGCGTGCCCTCGCCGCCCGCGCCGGCGAGGCGGCGACGGTATTCGGGCGAGGAGGCCACCGCCACGACGGCTTCGCTCAATTTCGCCGCGATCGGTTCTGGCAGGCCGGCGGGGGCGAACACGCCGAACCAGGCCGACACGACAAAGTCGGGAAAGCCGGCTTCCTCCCCGGTGGGCACGCCGGGCAGCAACGCCGAGCGCTTCTCCTGCGCCGCCACCAGGCCGCGCAACTGTCCGGCGTCTATCGCCTTGGCCAGCAGCGTCGCCGACCCACCGAACACGTCGATGTCCCCGCTGAGCAACCCCAGCACCGCCGTGGCGCCGCCCTTGTAGGGAATGTGCAGCAGCTTCACCCCGGCGCGTTGCATGAACAACTCCATCACGAGATGGTTGATGCCGCCGTTACCGGCGCTGGCGAATTTCAGTTCGCCGGGCTTGGCCTTCGCCAGTTCGATCAGTTCCTTCAGCGTGCGCGCCGGCACTTTCGCGTTGCTGGCAATCAGCAGGAACACGTCGCCGACCTTGGCGATCGGCACGAAATCCTTTTCCGCGTTGTAGGGCAACTGCTTTTTCAGGATCGGCAGCAAGGTGTGCGAATCCTGTTGCGCGAGCAGCAGCGTGTAACCGTCCGGCGCGGTGCGCGCGGCCGCCTCGGTGCCGATGACGCCGCTCGCGCCGACACGGTTGTCCACCACCACCGACACGCCCAGCCGTTCGCCGAGGAAATGCGCTACCAGGCGCGCGATGACATCGGTGGACGCGCCCGGCGGATAGGCGACGATCATGCGGATCGGCTTGGCGGGATAGGTCTGCGCGCTGCCGGATACCGCGAACAGCATCTGCGACATCCCCGCCAGCACGATGATCAGGCAGCGCATCCTCCAGCTGAGCATGAGATTTTTCAAGGCGTGACTCCTGTGTAGCGACGCAGACAACGGGGATTCGGACAAACCCGCTAATCCTGCAGATGTGCGGTGACGCGCGCAAGCCATGCCTCGTCGTCGCACAGCGTGCGCAGTTCATCGAGCACCTTCGCCCGGGTCTGCGTGGCATCGCGCACCACCAGCGGTTCGTCGCCGGTGGTGTCGCACGAGGCTTCGAGGCGCACGCCGTTCGGGTCGTAGAAATAGATGGAGTAGCCGGGGCCGCTCGCCATCCTGGAGGGCCCGCGATAGGCAATGCCGCGCGCGGTGAGGCGGGCCATCAGCGCGTCGTACTGCGCCCTGGGGCGGACCACGAACGAGACGTGCTGCATGCCGCCGATCGCATCGCGGTCGCTTTTCTCCTTCGCGCCCCTGGGCATCTCGAAGAACGCGAGCAGGCTGTCGTTGCCCATGTCGAAAAAATAATGCCGCAGGTTCTCGAACGGCGGATTGCCGCGGTTGTCCTTGCCCGTGCCCAGTCCGGGCTGCACCTTGAGCGCATGGATGAGCGGCATGCCGAGGACCTCGGTGTAGAAGTCGATGGTCATCTTCATGTCTTCGGTGGTCAACACCAAGTGATGCACGCCGCGCACGAACTGCGCGCCGGATGCGCGGGTGCCGGTGTGCGGCAAGGCGGTGGTTTCGGTCATGTGATGCTCCCTCGTTCGGATATCGACTGGATTGATGCGTGATCAGGCGCAGGTTGGCGGAGAGCGCGGCGAACCCCAACCTGCACAAGTTGCTTGATGAATCGCCATTCGCTACAGACTGGAGATCTCTTGTCGCGTCATCCCTGCCCCTTCGATCCGCTCGACTTCCAGTCCTTTGAGTTCAGCCCAGCGCCTGGCGTCCTCCTCGTTCATCACCAGATTCAGCCTGACCCCGCTCTTCGTGCGCCACGAATAATAGAGCCAACCGGGCGCCGGCGGTGGCTCCGCTTCGGGTACCACGCTATGCGGCGTATTCATATTGCAGGATTCGTTCCAGGGTTGTCCGTCGGCTTTTGCACAGGGTAGCTTCGATCGTCGGCCCACCTGCAGTTATACCCGGAATATGCCCTACCTCGTTCTCCGAGAGTGCAAGTTGCGCGACAAACTCACACGGCCACGCTGGCCTCCCCGATGCCCGTCCGGGGTAAACTTGAAAGCCTGAATTGCCAAGAGCATGGACATTCATCGGCCGCCGGGCCGGGATCAATGCTGGCTGCGATCAGGCTGAACCAGGCGCTGCGGCAGGCGACGACGGATACGCTATTCTGTTTTTTATATGCCTATCGCCCGCCCATGTCCGTAGTAGAGGGACTTTGTCAGATTAAAGTTCATGAATTTTACGCAACGGGCGCGCCGCCCACTGCCGCACCCGGATTCAAATGGTTTTCACCGCGGGCAGCGCATCAGCCGCTGCCGCCTCGCGCATAAGGCAAGCCCGCCAGGCGCGCCGTCGCCTGCGCGTACTCGCGCGCCAGCCGGTCCACCACCGCTGCCAGGGGCTCCACCGCCTTGATCGCGCCCACGCCCTGCCCGGCCGCCCACACGTCCATCCATTTCCTGGCCGCCATCGGCTGGTTGCTGTCGTAGCTGCGCGAGGGCGCGTCGGGCATGTTGTCCGGGTCGAAACCGTTGTCGCGCAGCGAGGGTTTCAGCCAGCTGGCCGGCGTGCCGGTGAGGCCGGCGCTCACCAGCAGGTCGTCCGCAGTGCTGTCCACCAGCATCTGTTTGTATTCGGGCTGCGCCATGCTTTCTGTCACGGCAATGAAGCGCGTGCCCATGTAGACGTAGTCGGCGCCGGCCGCAATCGCGCCGGCCACGCCCCAGCCGTCGCTAATGCCGCCGCCCACCACCACCGGACCGTCGAAGAATTCGCGCACCGCGCTGACGAAGGCGAACGGCGAGAGGAAGCCGGTGTGCCCGCCCGCGCCCGCCGAAACGCAGGCAAGCCCGTCCGCGCCCGCCGCCACCGCCTTCTTCGCCAGGCTGAGGTTGATGACATCGGCGAACACCAGGCCGCCGTAGCCGTGCACCACTGCGGTCGCGGGCTTCGGGCTGCCGAGCGCGGTCACCACCAGCGGCGGCTTGTACTTCGCGATCAGTTCCATGTCTTCTGGCAGGCGCGCGTTGGAGGAATGCGTCATCACGTTGGCGCACCACGGCCCGAGGGTCTCCCGAGGCTGCTCGTCGGCCGCGCGGGCGAGCGCCTCGGTGATCTGCTTCATCCAGGCGTCCAGCATCGCGATCGGCCGCGCGTTGGGCGTGGGAAAGGCGCCGACGATGCCCGCCTTGCAGGCGGCGATCACCATCTCCGGGCCGGAGACGAGGAACATGGGCGCCGCGACTACCGGCAGGCGCAGATTGAAGGCTGGGTGCTTGGAGGATGTCATTCCGAAATTCTAGCGTCCGCGCGGTGCTACACGAAATGCTTTCTGCGGCGGTGACAGCACGAACTCCCGCACGCTGCGCGTGCCCAGGGGTTGTTGGAGCGCATTTGCAAAGACTCTCGCAAAACACCGGCCATGCGGGTTTGCCCACCCGGTACGGCAGCCTTCCAGCGAGCCGATGTGCGGGAGGCCGTCGGAGACGAATCGCAATTCCTGGATCCGACGTCTTCGGCCGGCCGCATGGATTGAATCACCCTGTTTTCCATGACGCCCCAGCGTGTCTCGCCAGAGGTGACTTCAGCCGGCAAACAATAGGCCGTGCAGGAAACGCCCGGGCGTCAGGGCCCCGATGCCCGCGCCTATCGCCCCCGCGAACGCACCCATCATGCATCCGCGATGCGCCCTGACATTACCCAGCCGGGCGAAAACGACCCCCGCGACCACCGAGACCAGGGTAACGACCGACAAGCCGTGGATCCAGCTGAAGCCGCCTCGCTGTATCCAGAACGACGAGATCGCAGCCGCCAGTATCAGCGTCACCCAGATGCGGCCGATGACGCGATGCACCGCCGTGCCCTTGGGCATTGCCAACTGGACAATCCCAAGCACGATCGCCGGCACGACCGTGGCCAGGTGCAGCGTGATTTGGGGTGACAGCTCCATGGCCATAGTCGGTAACCCATTCGTGCCCGGTCCCGTTCATCAAGCGGATATCTTACGCTTATTTATATACCAAGTGCCCGTGAAGACCCGTCAATAGGCGAAGTTAACGGATAAATTCCGCCAATTTCAGCGCGCCGAACACCGGCGCCGTTCCTGAATCCATGGCCTATGAATCTGCGCCCTACGACGGTGGTACAAATCCCGAGCTGGCGGCCCATTACCGACCGTAGGGCGCAGCTTCAGCGCGCCGAATATCAGCGCAGTTCCTGAATATGAGCGTACGACGCACCCTCGACCACTTCCCGATGTCTGGAAGCAATCGGAATGCAACGGAGACGAACATCCCTGCAGCGAGAATGAAAATTACTTTCGTTCCCGGCAGAACAGCCTCATAGATACATACGGCGGCAAGTAGGAAGAGCACTGTGATCATGACGATGCCACGTCCAACTATGGCGAGTCCATCCCGTTCTACGACTTCCCGGAATTTCAAAGAGAAATCGGAGGGAGCATTCTCGAGTTGATTGCAGAGGAACGCTTGCTGATCATCTGTTAGCTCGGTGCAAGCAGCAAAAGCCCCTGCGAGGAATTGACGTTCCGTCGAAATGGAACCAAAGGTGGGTGACTGACCTTGGCCCGCCCAAGACGAAAGCCAACCACGACCTTTCCTCCGGGGATCGAGCGAGGCAGCGGGCTAGGAAACATCTAGGCCTCGAATACCTTGGGGTGTTGATAATCCTGCTAGGTACGCAGCAATATCAGCAACGGCTTTTCTGCTGATTGCAGCCTTAAAGTCAATCCACGAATCGCCCGACAAGATCATAATCTTTTTCCGTGACTTATCAATTTCGAGTTTGAGAAGGTCACCTCGGGGGAAAAAAATCGAGCGCGGGTGGCTTGCTAGTCATTTCGCGATTCCAATTCCAAGTTGCTTAGTTCTGACGCCCGATGCCGTATTCTTGGCGTCTTCTAGGTTGTTAGCGCTGATCATCACCGCCCCAACGCCACAACCCAAAACAAGTAGCACGGCCGTCATGAATATGCTCGTGTCGATTGGCGTGGACTTGATCGCATTGTAAAAGGGGCCGCTGCTAAGCGCGAGAGCCCCTCCGATCGCGGCGAGCGTGACAACGCCACCTTGAACAGCCCCCGCAATTGATTCTGCACCAGTACGCAATAGGCTATGTAGTAGATACCTTTTGTAGTGAAGAAAAAGTCCCCAATTCCGATATTGGATGGAGAAAAAACGTAATGAACATTCTCAACGGAGAAAAAGCCATGCTCATCCTTGTCGCTAGCGTCCTGATTCGGCGTCATGACGTAACTCTCTATCTAATCAGATCGATGACTATATATCGTGGTATTTGCTCCGTAAAGCCCCACGTGCTCCGTGATGACCACCCCCGCTGCTTGATCGGCTGCCGCACCACTGCCATATCGTGGAAACAGGAAGAAGTAATATCGGTTTCATCACAGCAGCGCGACGACGAAAGCACGTATCGGGGGCGGTAAGTGGAATAACTCCCGACCGCGCAAATACAATCCTGGCACATATGCATACCCCATAATGGTGATGGCATGAAGAAAGTTCCGATGTCCGAGACGAAGACGCGCTTGTCGAAACGTGTCGATCAAGCTGATGCCGGCAGGGAAACCGTTGTTACCCGAAGGAGACGAGCCATTGCGCGACGCATACCGGAGCGTTCAGAACTCGGACAGGAAGTAGATCGCGACGCGATCATGAATGAAATCGAGATCTTCGCAAAAACCATCAAAGCGAAGGATGACTTCAATGTCCGAGAGTTAATCGAGGACGGACAAAAATAGTGACCCCCTCCACCGATAACTCTATGCTCATTGTTTGAGCACTCAAAAGTACTTTAGGCGGCCATTCGTTCTAAGTACTGAATGAATTGTTCCGTTGTCAAAAACCGTTTCCCTTTGGGTTTCCATAACTCATCAAACGCATCCTTCATGAAACGGGCATCGTTACTCACTAGGACATCTGACCTATTGAGGCAACAGAGCAACTGGATGTCGATCTGGGAATTTGGGTCAATCGGCTTGTTTTGCTCAGCCCCGGCATACCAGGATGAAAACGCCATTCCCTCAACGAAGCTCGTGAAGAATGGAAACCTGTGTTTGTCGCGCAACCATGTGCGAAAGATTCGGTTCTTGTCCCTATGCTGAATAAACCTAGATATGAGACTCATTCCGAAGTCGGGCATGACTCGATCAATGAAATGTCTAGCAGGAGGTGCGATTCTTTTGCTCGAAGGTATTTTCCTTGCTTCAGCCGCGACGGCGTTCCGGATCTCGACATAAAGCAGTCGTTGCCTTTCTTGCTTTTCCCTCTCTGCATCTTTGTCTGGCAGCGCCGCATAAAATCCTGGCCATTCGGATTGACTTTCAACTCCGACCAAGATTCGCTTTTCGGCATCGCTTCTAACTCATTCCTTTTCAAACGCATTTCCCTGTGGACCCACGTTTTGCACCAACTCTAAATGCCACAGGTGTCTATCCGGCATCAACCAGCGGCCGTTGCAGATATTGATAATGAATGGAAATTGGTCTCGGAACTTCTGCCGGTTCTTCTCCCTTTCATACAGAGAAAGTGTCTCTTCAAGAAATACGGGGGCATGATGAACGAGAACGCTGCCCCGTTTGGTCAGGGAAATGAGAGGACTTCTCTCGAGTGCATCGAATCGTGTTCCGTGGAAAGCGGATCGATCAAATATGACAGTGCAGGTAGGCTTCACTTGGCCAGCTTAGGCGCGCCGCTCTTTGCGACCAAGGCCCTCGGCGATAAACGTCAAGACCAGCGTATTGAGCGATACGCCCTCCGCCTTTGCGCGCGTGGCCAGGCGCGCGTGAACCGTCTTTGGAACGCGAGCGACAAACTTACCCGAGGCGACACCGCCGCTGTTCGGCGCTGGAATTGGCAAGTCCTTTGCCTTGAGTGCCGCGATAGTGGATTTCAATGCGTCCTTCCCGTTTCTTAGCGCCTCTTCAACGGATTCACCGTCGGAAAGGCAATCCGAAAAATCAGGATATGAAATGAGAAAGCCACCCCCTTCCGCAGGCGAAAGCGGGCGAATCTCGAACGGATAGTCAATACGTTTGGCCATGCTTCAGGCTCCCTCAACGAGTTCCAGAAATTTCTTGATGTAAATCGGCTTGATAGGCCTGCTCGCTGGCACGGACAGCGTCTTCCCGTCATCGCGAACAAAGACGCAGTGACTCGTACCTTCATGCCGACAGTCGATGCCGTTCTGACGTGCCACTGTCTGAAGCTGCGCGAGCTTCCAATCGAAGGGATTGTTGCGCATGGCCTGTAGCAGCTTTGCGGCCGTATTCATTTCGCGGATGATACTGCGGGTAACATCACCTCGCAATCGAGGTATGTGAAACGGTCTCTGACCGCGGCGAAGCGAGCCTAAGAATTCCAATTCGCGATTCCTGGAATACCGCCCCTACCACCCCCTCCCCCTGAGAAACCCGACAGTCCTCTCCACCACCTCGTCCAGTTTCTCCCGATTCCCCCCCGCCGACGCGCCGCGTCCGCGCCAGCCGAACACGCCGGCGCACTTTCTCCAGAGCTGGCGCGGCGAGAATTTCTCGCCTTGCTCTGCTTCTATCTGACTGCTCTGCCCCGTGACTTCCCGGGTCGCGTAGTAGTAATCGTTCTCTACAGGACAGGGAAACTTGATTGCGCCGGAAACGTGAACGCCGCCGGAAGTGCTGAAGCTGTGGTTCGCGCCCGCCATGATGTGCATGGCCGCATCCTCGCCGGCACGCTGCAACTGCGCGATCCGCCGCTCGCAGGGCGATGGCAGGGTCCAGTCGTCCTTTTCGCCGCTGATGATCAGGAGCGGGCCATTCAGCTTGTCGCTTCTGAAGGTGGGCTGACACGACGGCGACAGCGCCACGTACGCATCTAGCCGCAGGCGCGGCTGATGCATGTATCCCTGAAATTCCGAGAACGCCGCCATGTAGGCGAGTATCCCGCCGCGGGAATGACCCGCCAATGCGATCTTCGACTTCGAAAAACGACGATCCTCCCGCAGCACCGTCAGCAACGACTGCAGATCGGCGAACTGTTCTTCGTAGCTGACGCGTTCCTGATTAGTGACCGTATCCGAAATGCCGCGCGCGCTGTAGGTGTTCAGGGCGACTGCGCCGATGCCGCTGGCGACACTGCGGCGCACCAGCGCCTGCATGACCGCGTCATCCGCTCCCGACGACGAATTGATCACGATCAGCAAGCTCACGCCGGGGCCGGCATTCCCCGGCAGCAGCAGCGTGACCGGCACGATCGCTTCTTTTACCCCGGCGGCTGTTTCGCTGCGTGACTGCAGTGCAATGCGCTCGGCGAAGGCCAGGGACTGACCCGCGAGCAGCAGCGCGCAGAGACTTGAGACGATGCGGAAACCAAGGCCTGACGCCAGGCAATCCACCTAGAACTTGATGATCCAATTGACGGCCACATTCATCGGTCGCGTTTCCGTGCCGCCGGCGATGCTGGTCTGCAGGGGTGTGGTGAATCCCCTGGCGGTGCCGACCCAGGCCTTGTCCAGTCCCGCGCCCTCCACGACGAATCGTCCGCCGCCCGCGGGCGTGTGCACATGCTGCTTGAAGTTGTCCCGTTGCGCCGTGCCCAGTCCTTCGTTCCGGTTGATCCGGTCCAGGTCCCGCCCGGCGCCGAGGTCCGCACCCCTCAGGAACCGGCCGCGAAAATCCGGGACGTTGAACGTTGCAAGGCCGTCACCCGAACCGAAGGTGGTGGCGATGACGGCAAACAGCGCGGCATAGTCCTCGCGCGAACGGTTGGCGCCGTCGCACAGCAACCAGCCCTCCGGCGCCACATGCGCGCCGAAGGCAACAACCGTGCCGGGCGGAACGCCCTCGGGGATGGACTCGGCCGGAGCGGGCGGCAGCGCCGCTACCGCAGCCTGCACGGCTTGCAACACCGCTGCGTTGATGGTCTTCTCTACCGAGGCATCTACCGATTTCTCGATCGATGCTTTCACCGCTTGCATCACCGATGAGTGCACGGTTTTCTCGAGCGCTGCGTTCACGGCTTTGCTTACCGATGCGTCTACGGTTTTCCCCAGCGCTGCTTCTACGGCTTTCCCTACCGACGCGTCTGCGGCTTTCCCAGCCGATGCTTCTACGGCTTTCTCCACCGAGACGCCTACGACTTTCTTTGCCGCTGCGTCCACGGCTTTCTTTACCGAGGCATCGACGGTTTTCCCTATCGATGATTCCACGGCCTGCGCTACCGCTGCGTCCACGGCTTTCTCTATCGAGGCATCGACGGCTCTCACTACCGCTGCCTCCACGGTCTTCTCGATCGACGCGTCTACGGCTTTCCCTACCGATGCTTCCACAGCTTTTTTTACCGAAGCATCGACGGTTTTTTCCACGGATGCTTCCACGGCTCGCACTACCGAGGCTTCCACGGTCTTCTCTAACGCTGCTTCCACAGCCTTCTCCACCAAGGCTATCGTCGATGGAATCAGTGCAGGCGACACCCTCAACGGGGAAGGCGGTACGGCTGCAGCCGGCGCGGCAAGGTTCGTTACAACCGCTGCGTCTTCAACTTTCTCGACGGGGCGAACCGGCGCACCCCGTGCCACTTTGGCGGATTGTTCCTTTGTGGATGCCCTCTGCGCGGGCGTCTTTGCCGCGGGTGTCATTGCCGCGGGTGTCTTTGCCGCGGGTGTCATTGCCGCGGGCGCCTTTGCCGCGGGCGCCTTTGCCGTGGGCGCCTTTGCCGCGGGCGCCTTTGTCGCGGGCGTCTTTGCCGCGGGTGTCTTTGCCGCGGGCTTCTTTGCCGCGGGCGCCTTTGCTGAGGATTCCTTTCCCGCTGGCTTTTTTGCTGCCGGCTTCTTTGCCACAGGCTTCTTCTTCGCGGCAGTCGGACCAGCCGGCTTGGTTATTTTGGGTTTTGTGGTAGCCATGGGTGATCTCATGTAGGTTGCAAGGCGACTCGAGGTGACTCGGCGGATCTCATGCCGATTGATCCGCATGGCATGTATCGATCAAGGCGCGCCACGCGTGCCGAAGAACATCCGCGATTCGAATCATAACCGACTGAAATCATAACCGGCTGAAACAATCTGTTCCAACACTGCCTCGGGACGCTGACTCAGGACTTCTCCAGCACAAGCCAGACGGACTCCCGCGAACCGACCAGCAGCACCGCGGCTTCATCCAGTACTTTATCCCTGCCGGTGCGACGATACTCGGCGACCAAGAGCGCAACCTTGTGCCCGGCGAGCGCCTCGGGAATCGGCAACACGTAGCCATGGGAATTTTCCAGCACCACCTCCTTGAGTTGCTGCCATTCATCGCGGCTGAGCCCAAGCTGTTGCAGATGGCTATCGAAGGATAGCGCTGCACCGCCAGGCGGCCCGGCATCCTGCCCGGAGTCCGGCAATCGCCGCTTCACGCCTTGCCGCCCGCCTGTTTCTCGGCCACGGTCTTCAGATTGGCAAGTCCGGATTCGAAGTCCTTGCCGACCATGCGGTCCATGTTCACGAACACGTGCATGATCTTGCCGAAGAAAGGCGTGGGACCCTGCATTGCCCAGGTCACGCTGGTCGCGTCGCCTTGCGGCTGCAGCGTGAACTCGACCGTGTTGTGGGCTTCGAACGGTTTCAGGAAGTCGAGCTTGATGGTGACCGCCGAAGGCAGGCTGGCCTGCGTGATTTCCATGCGCCCCTGGCCGACGTTCCGGTTGCCCTGCCATTCGTACACGGCGCCCTTGCCGCTCGCTACCGTGCCGTAGCTTCTCGCCATCGCAGGATCCTTGTTCTCCCAGGGCGACCAGGCCACCCAACTGCGGAAATCGTTGATGAGCGCGAAAATCGTCTCGGACGGCGCGCCGATGCTGGTGGTCCGCTGCAGGCGAAACACGTCGGGCTTGGTCGCGGCAACCCCGAGCACACCGGCGATTAGTACGACGATGATGATTACGGTGATCTCGAACATGGCATCAGCCCTTCATTTTTTCGGTGGCAGGTCTCCGGCTGGATATCTAATCATACGCATTGCCGTGACCGAATCGCCGCAATTCACCGTCCTGAATTACGATCTTATCCCGTTTTATTTTACCACCCGGAAAATATCATTTTTAATTGAAAAGTGCCTGAAGACGAGCGCAGACTAGGGACTTTCTCCAATAAAAGTCAAACTTTTTGAGAGAAGCAGGCAGGCAAACACTAGGATCGCTTGCGCGCTTCCTCCCGCAACCGCAGCACGCGCCGCTGCACTTTCCCCGTGGTCGTCATCGGCAGCGCGTCGATGAACTCGATCTCCTTCGGATACTCGTAGGGCGCCAGCTTGCCGCGCACGTGCGCCTGCAATTCGGCTTCGAGCGCCGCGCAGGGCGCGTACGCCGGCGTGAGCACGATGAATGCCTTGACCAGATTGGTGCGCTCGGCATCGGGGGTGCCGACCACGGCGACATTGGCGACGGCCGGGTGCTGCAGCAGGCAGTTCTCGATTTCGGAGGGGCCGATGCGATAGCCGGCGCTCTTGAACACATCGTCGGCGCGCCCCTGGTACCAGAGATAACCGTCCTCATCGCGCCGCGCCAGATCGCCGGTGCGGCACCACTTGCCGGTGTACTTGCCCTTGGTCGCTTCCGGGTTCTTCCAGTACTCCAGGAAGAACACCGGATCGTCCTCGTCCCAGGCGGCGATCTCGCCCACCTCCCCCGCCGGCATTTCGTTGCCCGCCTCGTCGATGACGCCGACGCGGTGACCCGGATAGGGCCGGCCGATCGAACCGGGTTTGGCCGGCCACAGCGTATGCGAGTTGCCGACGATGTAGTTGATCTCGGTCTGGCCGAACATTTCATTCACCGTCACGCCCAGCCGGTCGCGGCACCAGGCGAACACCGTTTCACCGACCGATTCGCCGGCGCTCATGAGGGAGCGCAGTTGCAGCCGGTAGCGCTCGCGCGGCGCGGGGATCGCCTTCATCATCATTTTCAGCGCGGTGGGAAACAGGAAGGTATTGGTCACCGCGTGCTTTTGCATCAGATGAAACGCCTTCTCCGGATCGAAGCGCCCGCGGTAGCCGAGTACCGGATGGCCGTGATACAGGGTGGGCAACAGCGCATCCATCAGGCCGCCCGTCCAGGCCCAGTCCGCCGGCGACCAGAACACGTCGCCCGCGCGCGGAAACACATTGTGCGAATACGAAAACCCGGGCAGGTTGCCGAGCAGCACCCGCTGCGCCTTGAGCGCGCCCTTGGGCGGTCCGGTGGTGCCGCTGGTGTACACCAGCAGCGCCGCATCGGCGGCATCGGTTGCAAGCGGCGCGTAGGCCGAGGAGGCACGCTCCAGCAGGCCTTCCCAGGATTGCACGCGGGATTCACGCGCGCCGGCCACGCCGATGATGTGCGCGAGGCGCGGCAGGCGCTCGCGTCCCGACTCAAACAGCGCGGAAAGATTCGGCAACGAGGCGGGATCGACGATGGCCACCACGGATTCGCTGTCCTGCAGCCGGTATTCGAGCGCGTCCGGTCCGAACAGGATGGACAGCGGCATCGCAATCGCACCCATCTGATAGCAGGCGATGTGCGCGATCGCGGTTTCGGGGCGCTGCGGCAGAATGATGGCAACGCGATCGCCGCGCTGCACGCCCAGCGCCGCGAGGGCATTCGACAGGCGGTTTGCCTGCTCCTGAAGCTGGTGGAAAGTCCAGGTCGAAGCGGCGCCCGCTTCATCCTCCCAGAAGAGCGCGATCCTGTCGCGATCGACTGCATGGCGGGTGCAGCAGGCCCATGCCATGTTGAACTGCGAGGGCACGTCCCAGCGGAAGTTGCGATACAGCTCGGCGTAGCTGTCCCGCATGAAGCCGTCCCCTTGCCCGCGCGAGGCTTACTGCAACTGCCTGAGGCGCTCGTCGACGAAGCTGGTGAGTTCGCGCGAGAGGTTGGCGGTGGCGCGCGCGCGACGGAAGGCGTCCGCCGCATCCTTTGATCGGCCGGACGCCTCCTGGGAAATGCCCAGCCCGACCCACCAGGTGCCGGCGCCGGGCGCGATGCGCAACGCCGCCTGGTATTCGTCTATCGCTTCCTTGTGCTTGCCCAGGCGCTGCTGCATCGCCGCGACGAAGGCGCGGAATTCGGCATTGCCGGCGGCTGTGGAACCGTGTTTCTGCAGCAGCGCCAGCGCTGCGTTGATGTCGCCGCGTTCCACCATGATGCGTGCCAGCAGCACCGCAAACACCGTGTTGGCCGGATTGAGTTCCAGGCCTTCGCGCAGCGCCACCATCGCGGCCTCGACCTGCCGGCTTTCAATCTGCAGCGCGACTATGGTCTGGCGCACCAGTTCGTAACTCGGGTCGAGCGACAGCGCGGCGCGCAGCCCGTCCATGCCTTCGGCCGCCCTGCCCTCGTTCACCAGGCGCGAAGCGCGCCGGAATTCCGCATCGGCCAGTTCGCGCGCCGTGCTGCCCGTCGCTGTGCTGCCCGCTGCGCTGGCTGTGGTGCCGCCGGCCGCGCTGGCTGTGGTGCTGCCGGCCGCGCGTGGACGCTGGCTCGCATCCGCTTTGGCAGCTGCAGCCGCCGGCGCCGCCGCAGCGATTTTCGCCAGCGGTTTCGCCCGGCGCTCGGGGATGGGCGTGAACAGTTCCGTGGCCAGCTTCAGCATGTCGATGCGCGGCGGCACGGCGGCCTGCTGAGCCGCAGGTTGGGCAGCGGTGGAAGGCGCCGTGGATGGTGCTGCCGGTTGAGGGGACGCGGGGGTCACCACGGCAGTGGGCGCAGGCGCTTGGTCGGGCCTGCTGGGCGAGCCAGGCGCGGACGGGCCGGCGACTGACTGATCCGCAGACTGTGGAATAACGGAGCGGTCCCGCGAAATAGCGGTGGACTGCACGACGCGCGTGCGCCTCACGGACTGATAGGCAAGGTCGGTGACGATGGAGTGCGGCGTCAATTGCCACATCACCCAGCCGACCCAGGCGACCATGACAAGCATCACGCCCGCCATGATGCGCCAGAACAATTCGGAGCCGAAGCGGAAGCGCGCCACCGGTCGCAGGTGCGCGGCCAGGGCCGGATCGCCGGCCGCGGCCTGCGCGACCCTGCGCTGGTCGAGATCCTGCAGCATCTTGTTGATCAAGCTCATGGCAAAGACCTCATGAAATACACACAAGTCGTGAACTCAGAGCCTGTGAAAAATTATAAAAATATCCGTACTACCTGGTCCACGGTTAGAGCGCTGGTACGTTAAGAGAGCTATGACAACGCGAGATGGAATCGAGATGACAAGCGAAAGCGGAGAATTGTTCGAGGGGACTCTGGTGCA
>SHXF01000011.1 GCA_009693435.1 Betaproteobacteria bacterium
GTCGAAGGCGGAGCACTGCGCATCGTGCTGAAACGCGTCGACTTGCTGAACGCGGGCAATGTGCTGCCCGCGATACGCCTGCTGCCTTGACTGGGCGGGCGGCCCGCGCCCGCCCAGAGCCAGCCCCATTTAACGCTCGCCTCCCGGCGACACAAGACGTTTATACGCAAGTGCGGCACAATCCGTGCTCGTACGGCGGAACAGTCCGCCGCAATTGCCGCCGAAAGTGATCGGCCTTTCCGGTTCTTGAAGGATCTCAACATGAAATTTTTTCGGCCAGCACACATGGGGCGCATTCTCCTCCGGCATGCGTTATCGACAGGGCTGATTGCCGTGGCAATGCTCACTGCGGTGGCAATGGCGCCGGCAGCGCTCGCTCAGGCGTACCCCACCCGTCCGGTGCGGCTGGTGGTCCCGGCCGCCCCTGGCGGCGGGCTCGATCTGGCCGCGCGTACGGTAAGCAGCAAGCTCGCCGAAATATGGGGGCAGCAGGTGATCGTGGAAAACCGGCCGGGCGCCAATTTCATCGTCGGCACGGAGTCGGTGACAAAAGCCACGCCCGATGGCTACACCCTGTTGCTGGTGAGCAGCGGCGCGCTCACCATCAACCCCGTGGCTTATCCCAACCTCCCCTACAGCCCGCAGCGCGACCTCGCACCCATCATCCTGCTCAGCTCAAATCCGTTCGCGTTGCTGGTGAACAACGCAGTGCCCGCCCAGACACTGCCGGAATTCATCTCACTCCTGCGCGCCAACCCGGGAAAGTTGAACCATGCTTCGAACAGCGCCACGACCATACTCGCCTCGGAACTGTTCAAGTCGCTCGCGAAGGTCGATTACGCCGATATCAACTACAAAGGCGGTGTGCTGGCAGCCGCGGCCACCGCGGCGGGTGAGACGCATTTCTGCCTGGTGGACATGGGCAGCGCGACGGCGCCGTTGAAGGGCGGGCGGGCCCGGGCGCTTGCGGTCACCACGCCGAAGCGCTACAAGCTTCAGCCCGATTTGCCCACCATGGCCGAAGCGGGCGTCCCCGGTTATGCGAGTTCGGCGTGGGTGGTGATACTCGCCCCGGGAAAGACGCCGCCGGAGATCATCGCAAAAGCCAACGCAGACCTGCAACGCATCATTGCGATGCCCGACATCATCGCGCGGCTCGAGGGATTCGGCAGCGAAGTGGTGGGCGGAACGCCGGAAGAGGCATCGCGCCTGCTGCGCGCCGACGAGGAGCAGTGGGCGAGGCTGGTGAAGGAACGTAACATCCGGTTTCAGTAGTCGCGCCGCATCGGCATTGCGCCGCGTCGCCCTTTCAGGGCAGACAGAGCCTCGGGACTCCGCGCGCTCAGCGCGATCGCCTGGACAACCATTCCTGGGATCGTGCCGCTTCCATGAGGTCTGCCGTGCGCGACATGCCCGATGCGTCGGCGCGCCGCACCATGACCTGGAACAACTGCGCCGTGGCCAACGCGTCGGCAAGCGCATCATGGCGCCGGTAATGGACGATGTCGCACGCGCTCAGCCACTCGTCCATCGTCTTCGGCTGGCTGCCGGGCGCAGAGCGCAGCGCCGGGCCGAGAAATACGAGATCTATCCAGCTACCCCGGAATCGCAGACCCAGATACCTGCGCATTGCATTGCGGTTCATGATGTCGTCGAACCAGGCGTGATATCCCACCAGCGGGGAATTGCCGATGAATTCGAGGAAGTCGACCAGCGGATTCGGTACTTCGTCGACGTCATGGGTTCCGGGTCAGGAGGCGCAAGGCGATGCGCACTCGATTGTCGTGCGACTACCCGGCATGAAGCCTTGGCTGCGGAGTCGCCTGAACCGGCACCTTGCTGCGCTGCTTCGGATTGGACTTGACCATACCCATACAGTATGATTCATGAGGCAATTGATGGGTCTTCCGGTAAATCGCATCCAGCATTTGCCCGCTTCACCAACCGCGGTTAGTGCAGTGGGTGGGCTTCAGCAAGACCGGCAACAACCAAGAAGAAGCTGTTTTTTCACGGCCCAACGAGGAGGAAACTCATGGAGCTGACCCAAAAACACCAGGATTATTGGCACAAGAACCTGGTCGTCACGGCAATACTGCTGCTCATCTGGTTCATCGTGACATTCGTCGAGGGCTGGTACGCCCGCGAACTGAACTCGATCACGATCATGGGCTTCCCGCTGGGATTTTACATGTCGGCGCAGGGATCACTGGTCGTCTACGTCGCGTTAATCTGGTACTACCAGCACTACATGAACAAGCTCGATGTCCAGTACGGCGTAGAAGAAGGGGAAGACGAATGAACACCGCCGTGACGGGTCACAAGGCCTTCAACGCCCAGCTGAAGAAGTACTACACCTGGTACACCGGCGGGTTCCTGCTGTTCCTGTTTGCGCTTGCAGCCGCCGAACAGATGGGCATGTCGCGCGAGTGGATCGGCTACTGGTTCCTGTTCGCGACCATCGCCCTGTATGCCGGCATCGGCGTCATGAGCCGCACGGTGGATGCGGCGGAATATTATGTCGCCGGAAGGCGAGTCCCGGCATTCTTCAACGGCATGGCGACCGGCGCCGACTGGATGAGCGCGGCCTCCTTCATCGGCATGGCCGGCACCCTATATCTCTCGGGGTTCGACGGCCTGGCGTTCGTGATGGGCTGGACCGGCGGCTATGTGCTGGTGGCGCTGTTCCTTGCGCCCTATCTCAGAAAATTCGGGCAATTCACGATCCCCGACTTTCTCGGCGAACGTTACGGCGGCAACATCGTCCGCAGCATCGGCATTTTCGCCGCCATCCTGTGTTCCTTCACCTACGTGGTGGCGCAGATCTACGGCGTCGGCATCATCACCAGCCGATTCACGGGACTGGAATTCGGCGTCGGCGTGTTCGTCGGGCTGGGCGGCATACTGGTGTGTTCCTTCCTCGGCGGGATGCGCGCGGTGACCTGGACGCAGGTGGCCCAGTACATCATTTTGATCATCGCCTATCTGACGCCGGTGGTGTGGCTGTCGGTGAAACATACCGGCAACCCCATACCGCAACTCGCCTACGGGCAGGTCCTGCAGAAAGTGACCGAACGCGAAAAAGTTCTTGCAAAAGATCCGAAAGAGATCGAGGTTCGCAACATCCTGAAGGGGCGTGCCGACACCGCGAATGCGGGGCTGAAGGATCCCGCGGGCGCCTATGCAAAAGGCAAGGAAAATCTTGCGAAGAATCTGGAGACCCTGAAGACGACGGAGGCCCCGGCCGACAAGGTGGCGGGCGCGCAAAAAGCGCTCGATTCGTATCCGAAGGATGTGGACGCGGCAAAAGCGCAGTGGAACAAGGACAAGGGGTTGGCGTCACGGGCGGGGCCGCCCAGACCCCACGCACAGCCGTTTCCTGGTGCGACCGATGCAGCGCAGAATATCGCGCGCAACAACTTCCTCGGCATCGTGTTCTGCATGATGTTCGGAACCGCGGCGTTGCCACACATCCTGATGCGCTACTACACCACGCCCAGCGTCAGGCAGGCGCGCCAGTCGGTGTTCTGGTCGCTATTCTTCATCTTCCTGCTGTATTTCACTGCGCCCGCGCTGGCGGTGCTGGCCAAATACGACGTCTACCATTTCCTCGTGGGAAGCTCCTTCGCCGACCTGCCTGCATGGGCGGCGAACTGGGCCAAGGTCGATCCCGGGGAGTTGTCTATCACCGACTTCAACGGTGACGGCATCGTGCAATTGGCGGAAATCGTGCTCGGCACCAACATCATCGTGCTGGCGACCCCCGAGATAGCAGGCTTGCCGTTCGTCGTGTCCGGCCTGGTGGCCGCAGGCGGTCTGGCAGCAGCGCTGTCGACCGCCGACGGCCTGTTGCTGACCATCGCCAACGCGCTGTCGCATGACCTCTACTACAAGATGATCGACCCGACCGCGACCACCAGTCGCCGCGTCTCGGTGTCTAAAGCCCTGCTGGTGGTGGTGGCGCTGATTGCCGCCTACGTCACCTCGCTCAAGCCCGGAGACATCCTGTTCCTGGTCGGCGCGGCATTCTCGCTCGCGGCATCGGCGTTCTTTCCGGCACTGGTGATGGGCGTATTCTGGCGGCGCGCCAACAAGTGGGGGGCTATCGCCGGCATGGTTGCCGGGCTGGGCGTGTGCATGTATTACATGTATACGACCTACCCGTTCTTTGGCGGCGTGGCGGCCAACCAGTGGTTCAACATGGGGCCGATCTCGGCCGGGGTCTTCGGCGTGCCGATCGGCATCATCACCATTTTCGTGGTGAGCCTGCTCACGCCCGAACCGTCGAAGAACGTGCAGGAACTGGTGGACCATGTCCGCTACCCGCACCTGAAAGGCGACATCAACACCCAGGCTGCGTAATACGGGCCGCTCGCAACCCGACAAGGCCCGCTTCGGCGGGCTTTGTCTTTTTTGAGTGTAAACCCCTCTCCTGGAGCGTACGGGCATGAAGCCGAGTCCCTGGCGGGCCTATCAACGCTCGCGGCTGTTCGCCTTGTTCAGGCGCCACGACCGGGCGATCGCCGCGTTGCAGGAAGCGCTGCGCATCGATCCGCACTATGTGCGGGCCGCCAGTTCACTCGGCTTCCTGTACGCCAACACGGGCCGCCGCCAGCTTGCCGTGGAACAGTTTCAGCACGCGCTACGACTTCGGCCGGACGATCCGGTACTGCTGTTCAACCTTGGCTACCTGCTGCACCTGCAGGAACGCCTCGAGCCGGCCGTCAAGGCGTTCGAAGGCGCGGTACGGTCCAATCCCAAACTGGACCGCGCGTGGTACGGTATGGGGCTCGCTTTGGCCTCCCTGGGCAGGCACCAGGACGCAGCCGTTGCGCTGGAACGCGCCTCGGAACTGCAGCCGATGAACGGGCACGCCTGGTACGAGCTGGGCATTGCCTACTTCACCTTGGGACGCCGCGACAAACTCGCCGAAGTCATTGCCCACATGGACAGGTTCGACCCGAAAATGGCACTGCACCTCACCCGCGCAACGCAGCAGCCTGCCGGGGCAAAGGCTTCGTGATGTACCAGTTCGTTGTGATACTGAAGGGCGTAAACGAAGTTGCGCTGATGGCCATGATCGGCCAGGCCGCCCTGTTCGTGCTCGCCGGCGCGCGACGCGAGGGCAATTTCGTCTACGCACTGTTCAAGGCCGTCACCGCCCCCATCATGAAAACAACGCGGTTCATCGCACCGCGCTTCGTCATCGACGCGCACATCGGTTTTCTGGCGTTCTTCCTGCTCCTGCTTCTGGAAGCGATACTGATCCTGCTCAAGGTCCGGCTGTATTTTTCGGCAATGGCGGGCTGAACGGTGAACGGGGCCGTCCGGCGCGCCGCGCGGCTTACGCTGTCACCGGATGTGGAGTGGCAGGCCATCGGTGACGAAGCGCCCGGCGCGCGGAGGATCCTCGCCTCGTTCGTATTGCCGCTGGCGTGCATTCCGGCGGTGTCGTGGTGCCTGGGTTTGCTGCTGTTCGAACAGGAAAAATCGATTGATCTCGCCCGCACCGCCCATCGCGGCGCGGTAGTCTATTTCGGATCGGTGCTATCGATCATCCTGCTGGCTGGATCCCTGTATCTCCTGGCGCCGCTCTTCACCGCGCGGCGCACCTGGACGCGCGCGCTGCAGGTCGCCGCGTACGGCAGCGCGCCGGTAATGCTCGCCGGATTCATGCTGCTCTGGCCGGTGCTCGCCTTCGCTACGCTGCCGGCTGTCTTCCACGGTTTTTATCTAATCTACGTCGGCGTCCGCCATGTACTGGGCGTAAAGGAGGCGAACGCAGCGGAGTTTGTGGCGCTGGTGATCGTGCTGCTGGTTATCGCGTCGACGATGCTGGGGGCCTTGGGCACTTGGCTGGGCGTGCTGTAACCCCGCTCGTGCAACTGAAGACGGGCGCTCGTCGAACCTGAGACCGGCTGCCAGAGGAGTGCCGCAACGTTTTTCAGGCGACAAATACCGGCCGCTCGCGCACGTAGTACGGTTCCATCAGCGGCCGGAATTTCTCCATCATCGCCTTGTTCAGATCGGGATCCGGATGCTGTCCCGCCGGCAGCAGCGGTGCGTATTTGGTATCCCCGATTTCCTGCCTGAAGGTGTCTTTCGCCTGCTCTATATGCGCTGGATTCATCAGGAGGTCGATCACCGAGGTCGTCAGCGCCTTGGCGCCGACGATGCCGCCTTTGTGGGCGATCGATGTCGCCAGTGCCGCGCCACCGCTCCAGTGGTGATAGGCGACGTTCGGCACGTTCGAGGGGAACCACACCCGTGCCATCGGCACTTTCCAGGAAATGTCGCCGCAATCGTTCGATGCGGCGATCTGCTGCGCAGGTCCGGTTAGCGGCGTTGCGTCCGGCCTCAGGCCCAGGTCCTTCACTTTTGCCGCGCGCTGCAGGTTCTTTGCGAAGGTCTGTTCTTCGGCGGTCCACTGCGGCATGCCGATGGCGTCGATGTTCGCCTGTATGACTTCCGCCATGGTCTGGTTGCCGCGTACCGGCCATACGGCGGCGCGCACGTTCACATCGAGCTCGGTGTTGGTCATCAGACAGGCGCCCTGCGCGATTTTCTTCGTCTGCTCGAACAACACCTTCGCGCCGTCTGCGTTCGGGTGGCGCATCATCCACCACACCGATGCCCTGGACGGAATGCTGTTGGGCTGATCGCCGCCATTGGTGATCACCCGGTGCGCCGTCATGCCCGGCTGGAAGTGCTCCCGGTACTGCGCCATGCCCATGTCCATCAGCACCACGCCGTCCAACGCATCGCGGCCTTTCCAGGGCGCCATCGCGGCATGCGCCGATTCGCCCCTGAAATTGAAATCCGCCGAAATGAGGGCCGCCTGCATCAGTCCGTAATCGGATTTGAATTCATCGAAAATATGGTCGTGTATGGCGACATCCACATCGTCGAAGTACCCGTCCCGCACGTAATAGGGGCGGCACAGCACCTGTTCCTCGGCCGGCGCGCCGAATATTTTGAGCGTGCCCGCCAGCTTGAATTTCTCCATGGCATAGCGCAAACCAATGGCGGAGGCCACCAGCACCGCGGCGTTGACGTTGTGGCCCTCGCAATGCCCGGGGGCGCCCGGCACGATTTCCACGCGTTCGGTCTCGCCCGATTTCTGGGAATTCTTCGGATTGGAGTCGTACTCGGTGTGCAGCGCGATCACCGGCGCGCCCGCGCCCGCCTTGAACGCATAGGTGGCGAGGAATCCGGTGGGAAATCCTGAGATGCCGCGCTCCACCCGGAAACCGTGCTGCTCCAGCAGTTCGGTCATCAGTCCGACAGTGCGATGCTCCTGCATGCCGAGTTCGCCGAAATAGAAAACGGAATCGCTCAGGGTGATGAGCGCGTTCCTGTTGCGCTCGACGAAATCGAGCACGAAGGCCTTCTCGGGGGTATCCAGCACCTTGTGCGCGCCTGCCCCGCCGTTGCCGTCAGCAGCCATGGTTCACTCCTCTACGATTGATCAATGAAATTCATTCAGGTTCGATCTTTGCGGCGCGGACGATGGCGCCGTACTTTTCGAACCGTGCCTTGAGCTGCTGGTCCAGCGCTTCGGGCCCGCCTCCCGGCGTGTCCATCGCCATCACCTTGAAGCGCTCCTGCAGCGCCGGATCCTGCAGCGCCGCATTGATTTCCCGATTCAGCTTCACCACGATTTCGCGCGGTGTCTTCGCCGGCGCATACACGGCGGCCTGGATGCCGCCATCCAGTTCGAAATCGGCATATCCGGCTTCGACCATGGTCGGCACATCGGGCATCTGCGGCATGCGTTTGGGCGAGGTCACGGCCAGCGGGCGAAGCTTGCCGGACTTGATTATCTCCACCGCCTGCACCGGTCCAAGGAACGACGCCTGCACTTCCCCGCCGTACATTGCCGTCACAACCTGGCCGGCGCTCTTGTAGGGTACATGGATCATGCGGGTGCCGGTGATCATGTTGAAGTATTCGCCGGCCAGATGCTGGAAGTTTCCCACCCCGCCTGATCCGTAGGCGATGCTCGTGTCCCTGCCTTTGGCGAGTGCGATGAATTCCCTGATGTCCTTTGCGACGGCGGGCGTGACCGCCAGAACCATCCCGGGCGAATTGCCGATGAAGGCGACCGACGTGAAATCGCGGAAGGTGTCGTAGGGCAGCTTCCTGTAGATGCTGGGGTTGATGACGTGTGCCGTCGGCGCGACCAACAGCGTATAGCCATCAGGCGGGGACTTCGCCACGATTTCGCTGCCGATGATGCCGTTCGCCCCGGCGCGATTCTCCACCAGAAATGTCTGACCGAGCCGCGCCGTCAGTTGCTGCGCCAGCAGCCGCGCCACGATATCGGTCGGTCCGCCCGGTCCGAATGGCATGATCATTCTCACCGCCTGTTTCGGGTAGTCCTGCGCCTGTAGCCCTGCGGCACACACGAGCGCCACCAAAAAGGACAACATCAGACGCAATGCCCGGCACGCCGTCGCACCCGGCCTGGTTCTCTCGCTTGCCCGATTGGCTGTCACGTCAA
Source organism: Betaproteobacteria bacterium (assembly GCA_009693435.1). The sequence goes on from SHXF01000011.1 coordinate 8,501, forward strand.
GTCCTTGAACAATTGAAACTCGATGACGCGTTGCGATGATTGAGGTAGATAACCTGCGTCCATACGTCATTCACCCGCCGGTAATAATCAGATTGCCGTAACCGTCCACCCGCCCCATCTGGCCAGGAATCATGATGGTGGTGCAATCGAGCTGGGTGATGATGGCGGGACCCGTCAACTGCGTGCCCGGCCTCATGCGCCGCCGGTCCAGCATAGGACAATCGAAGGCCACGCCGTCGAATATGGCCTGCTGCCTGCCGATGACGGCATCGGACGCCTTGCCGGACGAGGCAGACTGACCGAGCTTCGGCTGCGGCAACGCCCCCGCCGCCTCCACCATGAGGGTGACGATTTCGATCGGTGTGTCAGGCTGCTGGAAAGTGAACAGGTTCTCGTGCGTCGCATGGAAGCGCGCCGCCAGTTCCTGCACTGCATCGGGTGTGATCGCGCGCCCCGGCCAGGGAATGCGCAGTTCCGAGCCTTGTCGCAGGTAGCGCAGTTCCGCCCACCAATGCAGTTCGCGGCCGCCCTCCGGAATTCTCTCTTCCTCGAACCAGGCGCGCGCACCGGCTTCGAGTTCCGCGAAGCTCGAGGCAAGCAGCGGCAGATCGCAATGCGTGGTGCGTTGCAGACACACCCTGGAATAGTCGCTGCGCAGGCGCGTGACCAGCAAGCCCAGGCCCGACAGCACGCCCGGATCGGGGGGTATGACGATTTTCGGAATGCCGAGCAATCGGGCGAGCGAGGCGCCGTGCAGCGGCCCCGCGCCGCCGAAAGGGACCAGCACGAAGTTCTTCGGATCCAGGCCACGCTGCACCGATACCACGCGCATCGCGCCCACCATGGTGTTGTCCGCCACCGACAGCACGCCTTCGGCGGCCGCAGTCAGGCTGAGGCCGAGTGGCTTGGCAATGGATTCAATGGCGCGTATTGCCTTGTCCGGGTCGAGCACCATCGCCCCGTCGAGCAGGCTGCCCGGCAGATGCCCCAGCACCACGTGGGCGTCGGTCACGGTGGGCTCGGTGCCGCCGCGGCTGTAGCAGGCCGGACCCGGCTCCGCGCCCGCGCTCATCGGACCGACCCGCAGCAAGCCGTCGCTGGTCACGCGCGCGATCGAGCCACCGCCCGCGCCTATGGTGGTGATGCTGATCATGGGGAATTGCAGCGGCCAGTTGCCGACTTGCCCCTGCGTTTCTATCGACGGCTCGCCGCCTTGTATCAGGCAGATGTCCGCCGACGTGCCGCCTATGTCGACACCGATTACATTGGCGCAGCCTGCAAGCTTGCCGATGAGGCGCACGCCCATCGCGCCGGCCGCTGGTCCGGACAGCGCGGTGTGCACTGGAGAACGCCGGATCGCCTCGGCACCGGCCACCCCGCCATTGGACTTCATCAGCAGCAAGCGAGCGTCGATGGATGCCTCGGTGAGCCGCGCCTGCAGCCGGCCGACGTAGGTGGATACCAGCGGCATCACGTAAGCGTTCAGCAACGTCGTCATGCTGCGTTCGTACTCGCGAAACACCGGCAGGACGTCCGAGGACAGCGTCACCATCACGCCCGGTAGCAGCCTCGCCAGCAACGCGGCAGTGCGGCGCTCGTGCGTCGCATTCATGAAGGAGTGCAGGTAGCACACCGCAACCGCCTCTACCCCGAGTGCGCGCATGCGCGCCGCGGCGCGTTCGATGTCCGCATCGACGAGCGCTTCGTATTCCGAGCCGTCGGCATCGATCCGGCCGCCTATTTCGAATATGCGCGACGCCGGCACCGGGCGGCGCGGTTTCACGTAGGCGTAGATGTTTTCCGCGCGCGGCACGTCCTGGCGTCCGATTTCCACCACATGTTTGAAACCACGCGTCGTGAGCAACGCCGTTCTTGCGCCTGCGCCTTCGAGAATCGCATTGGTGGCCACGGTGGTGCCGTGAAATACATGGCTGACCGCGCCGGGCGCGACTGCGGCCCGGGCCAGCACCTGGCGTATGCCCTCGCTGAAAGCACGCGAGGGATCCCCTGGCGTGGACAGCGTCTTGGCGGTCCAGAAACGCCCGCTTTCACGATCCACCAGCGCCACGTCGGTGCAGGTGCCGCCGGTATCGACGCCTATGGAGAACTTGCGTTCGACCTCCGCCAGCGGGGCGATGTCCGCCGCTTCGCGTTCGTCAGGCATGCGCGCTCTGTCTGTCATGTGCGGAATATTCCGAATTTCCGAACAAATTGCCCGGCCGCGCGCATCCGGGTCAGCCGGCGCGCAAATATTTCTGGTACCACTCATCGGCATCGTAATACCTGCCGCGGTGGAACATTCTGGTGTCCCAGCGGTTCGCGCCACGGTAGGCGACGGTCTCGACAGGATCGACCGACTCTTCGTCCTCGGAGAGCGCCACGCCATAATCCGCCAGGGCCATCTCCCGCGACACCAGGCCGTTCAGCACGTCTTCCAGCACGCGTCCCGGGTCGCGATCGAACGGATGCCCGAATCCGCCGCCACCGGGGGACTCGATGCGCAACACGTCGCCGGCGTTGAGCTGTATGCCATCGGACAGGCGCGGCAATTCGCGCTCGTCGGGCCTGCCGGGATTGAAAATGAAGCGCCCGGAGCGGCCAGACATGCCGCCGCTCACACCCCAGGGCGCATTGATCACATTGTCCATGCGCAGACCCAGCGTGCAACCGTCGATCAATACCTCGAATTCGCGGATGATGCCGCAGCCGCCGCGCCACTCGCCGGGGCCGCCGGAATTCAGGTTGATGCCGTAGGCGCGCACCCGGACCGGATAGGACTGCTCCAGGAATTCGACCGGATAATTCTTCACCGGACCAAAATAAATCGCGTTGTGGCCGTCGGCGAAGCTGCGCGCGCCGTGGCCGACGCCCATCCCCCCGGTTTCGTGGAAACGCTCGTTTTCTTTCGGATTGTAGCCGCGCAGGTAGTACAGCACGTAGCTCGAACTGGAGGCCATCGCACCTTTGCCGCGTGCCTGAGCGTACAGGCCGGCGCAGGTGCTCAGCACGCGCTGCAGGGTGATCATGCGCTGGCCCAAAGGGGCGGGAAAATTCGGCTGCAATATCGTGCCCTGACCCAGCTTCACTTCGCCGAACGCATCTATGGCGCCGTGATTCAGCAGCATGTCGCGGTCGTCCGCGGTCGTAAGCATGCCGAACACGAGCTTCGGCACCGAATTGCGCATCAGAAAATTGATCGGTCCCTTTGCCTGAGGATCGCTCCGGGTGGCGTCTATCGAGACATCGCCGTCCTTGACGGTCATGGTCATGCGCAGCGTAAACGGCCCCTGCTTGTTGCCATCGTCATCGACGGAATCGCAGAAACGATAGATCCCGTCGCGGAACTCCCGCTGCATGCGGTTGCGCACGCCGCGCTCGGTCTCGTGTATCAGCCCGTCGAACGCCGCCAGCAGCACGTCATGCCCGAAACGATCCACCAGTTCCAGCATGCGCTTCTCGCCCAGCCGCACCGACGCCATCATGGCGCGCACGTCGCCGCGGATCATCTCGGGAAAGCGCGAGTTGCGCACCAGAATGCGGAAAATCTCGTCGATCAGCTTGCCATCGCGGGCCAGCATCACCGGCGGAATGATGATGCCTTCGGCAAGCACGTCGGGCGCCCTCGGCGATAACGAACCCGGCTCGCCGCCGCCGATGTCGTAGAAGTGTGCCCAGGAATGGGCAAAGGCGATGATTTCGCCTCTGGAAAACACCGGCGACACGAACACCAGGTCGGGAGAATGAGACACGCTGCCACCGGAGCCGTAACAGTCGTTGTACAGGTACATGTCCCCGGGACGCATCGATGTTATCGGGTAATGCGCGAGCACCGGATCGAGGATCGCGCCGAACAGCGGCATCTTGGTGCCGACCACCAGCCGCCCGACGCCGTCGAGAATGCCGATGAAGAAGTCGAGCTTCTCGCGAATGATGGGCGACATCGAAGTGCGCTCCAGCAGCGCCTCGCATTCGCCCTGGGTGGATATCAACGCACCCTTGATGATCTCCAGCTGGATGGGATCGACGCCCGCGTGGATGGAATCGACGCCCGCAGGGATGGGATCGACGCCCGCGTGGATAGGATCGAAGCCCGCGTCGATCGCAGCTTCCGGCTTGAATACCGCTGCCATGTCTGGCCTCCTCGTGGTTCCGCTTTGTTGCAGTGTAGCGCCCGCCGCGGCGGGCCGCTCCTGCGCTAAGTGTCCAGCGTTTCCGGCGCGAACAACTGTTCCGCGGAAAGCCGCCGAGGCGACAATCCCTGCTGGTGGTGATATCCGAGAAATATTTCAATCGCGTGGCGATTGGCCCGGATGCCGTACGGCCACTAGTCTTCGCCCAGCACGGCACGCACCGTCTCGATCTCCCCGGTAAGCCAGGGCAACATCACCCGCAATGCATCGGTATCGTACAACGCCGCCTGGGCCCGCGATTTCGCGCGAGTGAACGCGTCGAACAGCGACCTTGCCACCCACGGGTGGGCGCGATACACGTCTTCGCGTATCACCACCGTATGCATCATGGGAAAGATGCGGGTGCGCCGCAGGTAGTCGCGCTCCATTGCGCCATAGTCGGGAAACAGCCGCCGCACCTGCCTGCCACCGTCATAGCTCACGGGCATGCGTGCCGTGTAGAGACCGGCGATATCACCGCGTGCCAGCATCCCCGACAGCGTATCGCCCTGCGGTGCGCGCGCGATGGTTACCGGCAGTCCTGGCGGGGGCGGCGGCAAATCCATGGCTCTTCATGCGGGTGTCCGGTGAGTGAATTCAGAACGTCGCAGAGGTGCGCACGGGTGTTGCGTTCGGGCTGTCGCCGTATTCAAGCCAGTGTTCGAGTTCCAGCAGATTCGACACCGTCACCGGCACGTCCTCACCCGGCCAGGACTTGCCGTCGCGGTTGATCCACACGGCATGCAGTCCGGCCTTGCGTGCGCCGCGAACGTCCAGTTCCGTGTCATCACCGACGTGCACCACTTCGTGTGGCGCGCAATCGAGCGCACGGCAGGCGAGATGAAACAGAGCCGGATCGGGTTTCGAGGTGCCGTGCACGTGCGCGGACACCTGTGTGTGGAACAGGTGATCGAGTCCGATTACCGCAAGGTCCGCATTGCCGTTGGTCAGTGAAGCAAGCCGGTAGCGTTGCGACAGCCGCTCCAGGCAAGCCACGACCTCCGGATAAGGCTCGACGTCATTGCGCGCTCGCATGAACACATCCAGGGAAGCTTCTATGCTCGCCGCCGCCGAGTCGGCGTCGATGCCGCACTCGCCGAACGCATGTCGCAATGCCAGGCGGCGGAGGTGCCTGAAATCATGGCGCAGTTCGACCCGCGACTGATAGAGCGACATGCGCAATTCTTTCAGCCGGGGTATCGGCCAGTTTGCCGCGACTGAAGGCACATTCTCCAGCAGCCAGTCGTGCGTGCGCTGTTCCGCGCGAACAATGGCCGGCCCTATCGGCCAGAGCGTGTCGTCCAGATCGATCGTGATTGCGAGAATGGCGATTGCCGGCATGATTTGCGTTATGACCCTCTGGAAAGTGCTGAATACAGGGCCGCATCCATCAGAACGACCCCTTGCCTATCCCCGGTTCAGGACTCCGAGAAGAAATCCGCCACCAGCCGGTTGAAGCGGTCTTTGTGCTCGATCATGGTCCAGTGACCGCACTGGCCGAACAGGTGCAGCTGGGCATTCGGCAGGAGTTCGAACAGGCGCTGCGATGTGGCCGGCGGCACCACGCGGTCCTCGCGACCATGAACCAGCAGAACCTCATGCGTGATCGCGCGCAGATTGTCGTCAGACACGATCTGCGCATCCAGCCAGCGCTGCCGGGGAGGCGGAAACAGATGCTCGAACGCTTCCTGCACGCCGGGCCGGATGGTGGCGCGATAGCGCATCTCCGCGATCTCGTCGCTGACCAGGCTCTGGTTGTGCGCCATGATAGACATGATCTTTTTCATGTTCGCAGGCGACGGCGTGTAGCCCCAGAGCGCCTCCAGTTCCGGCGTGACGGGCGCCGCCACGCCGCCGGATCCCATCAGCACCAGCCTCCCGACGCGCGACGGCGCGCGCACCGCAAGCGCCAGCGACAGCGAACCGCCGAACGAATTGCCGACCAGGTGGGCCTTGTCGATGCGCAGCGCATCGAGCAGCGCCAGCATCTGGTCGACCCAGGTAACCATGAATTTGTAGTGGAATCCGGCAGGACGTTCGGTATAGCCGAACCCGATCAGGTCGGGGGCGACAACGCGGAACGCGGGCGCAAGCGCCGGAATCTGGCCGCGCCAGTTGGCCCATCCCGTCACACCGGCACCCGAGCCATGCAGCATCAGGACTGCGGGGCCAGAGCCCTGATCGTGATAGTTGGTTTGATAGCCGGCGGTCGCAATCGATTTGCCGATCTCGGGATTTGTCTCGCTCATGGTCATGCTCCTGATTACGCAATGATGGGGCTGGCGGCGCTAAGGCTGGCGGCGCTAAGGCAACGCCGGTGGGCTCCAGACAAACGGCGACGCGAAACGCGCGGAATCCGCAATCCCACGGCTCCAGCCATGGCTTGCACATGCGCTTCATTGCCCAAGTTTGCCTCCGGACGGAGCTGAACCGAGCAGGAAGGCGAGCACCTCACGGTTGTAATGCCCGTAGTTTTCAAACTGCGCCCAGTGCCCGGTGTCGGGTGCCGAATAGAACTTCGCGCCCGGAATGACGCTTGCAAGCCGCGCGCCCACCGCTGGCGGAGAATTATTCTTGTCGCCCCAATAGACCAGCGTCGGCGCCGCAATGCGTGCCGCAAGCGCATCGGTCATCAAGTGTTTTTGCGGCGCCTCGCCGCCCAGATAATGTGTGATCACCTGCTGTTGCACGGCATTGAGATCCGGATCGTTGTAGAAAGCATGGCGTACCGCGATCGCCTCGTCGGTGATGAGCGACTTGTCGTGGACGATGCGCTCCAGCCGCGCCCGGATATTGTCCCAGGTCGGATTGCGCAGCACTTCCAGCGAATTTTCGCGCAACCGCGCCATGTCCTGTTCCGGATGGGGAGGCACGCTGCCCGGGTCGGGCTTGTAACCCATCGTGGTGGTAAGAATCAGTTTGCGCAGGCGCGCCGGATACTGCAGCGCAAAGCGCATCGCCACCCATCCGCCCAGCGACTGTCCGCCAACGTGGGCCTGCGAAATGCCCAGGGTATCCAGCACGTCGCGAATCTGGTCCACCAGCACCGGAATGATCTCCGGATCGAATCCGCTGGTCTGCGAACGTCCATGCCAGGCGAAGTCCATGGCAAACACGCGAAAATGGCGCGACAGCGGCATGATATTGCGCGCATAGTTTTCCGCGTGGCCGCCGGTGCCGTGCAGCAGCAACAACGGCTCGCCTTCCCCGGCTTCCACGATGCGCGTGGTGTAGCGCCCGCGCAGGCGGTACACCTGCGCCTGCAGCAGGTCGACCCAGTAGGTACTCGACCTGGCGCGCGACTCGTTCGGTGCGTTCATGCACTGCTCCCTTTCACTGAAATACGTCTTTTCGCCGCCGCCTGTTCCTGTCGATGCGCGCAGCCGTGCCCTCGTACTCACATCGCGCAACAGGTTCGTGGATCGTGGATCAAGGATCGCACGACGCACATTATCGCGCCGCCGCGATTCCCGGGTCCCGGAACTACGCGTCGAACTGCGGCACCGCTATGCCTTCGAGCAGGCCGTCGACAATGAAATGGAACTTGTCCCAGGGTGCTTCCCGGTCGCTCTGATTGCGAACGATGATGGAGTTACCCGCGTAGAACTTTTCGTACAGCATGTGGCGCCCGGCAAATTCGGAGCCGATCAGGTCCCACGCCAGCTTGTAGAGTTTCATGCGCTGCAGCGCATCCAGCGAAGGCGTGGCCCACCAGTCGGTAAAGCGCTGCCGCAATTCGGGGTCGTCGAGCACATCGATGCTTGCGGGCATCTGCAGCGCAGCACCGCCGACCAGTGTCCTCAAGGTGTCGATGATCCCGGTGTGATGCTCCTGGCACCAGTTGAGCGCGGCGTACATGTGGCGGCGGTTGTAGCACGCCCATCCATCGGGCCAGGCCTCCCATGCTTCGATCTGTCCCTGCACCATTGCGCCTATGGTTGCCTCCAGCGCCGCAAGGCGTCCCAGGGTTTCGCGCACACCGGGAATCCTGTCGACACCATTGGCCTGGCAGATGCGGCTCGCCAGTCCGACCACGAGACCCATCTTCGCCCAGAACCGGACGTTGGACTGGTGATTGGCATAGCAGTTGGCCGGCGTCTTGATATAGATGGTGCGCGACATCGCGCCGTTATCGTGCAGGAACACCCGCTCCCAGGGCACCTTGACCCGGTCGCAGACCAGCACGCTATCGGTTTCATCGAAGCGGTAGGAGAGCGGGTAGTCGGCCTCGTGCTGCACCGGGCGTTCATAGGACTGGCGCGCCCACAGCGACACGCCGGGTGCGTTTATCGGCACTGCACAGGTAATACCTTCCTTCTTGTGTTTTTCATCCAGCGGAATCAGGTTGCCAATCCAGACTTCATCGGCAAATACCGCGCCCGTGGCCAGCATCTTCATGCCGGAGATATAGACCCCGCTGTCGTCCTCGTCGACGACGCGCAGGGTCGGATCCTTGCGCGCCTGCCCGGGAAACATGTCGGGGCTGCGAATGCCGGTCGGCGGCACGCATGCAAAGGACAGATAGATGTCGTGCTTGCGCGCGTACTCGTAGTAGGCGAGCAGGTTCTTGCCGAATCCGGGGCCGAGTTCTTCCAGCACCTCGGGTTTCATCGCCAGGCCCGTGACCATGCCGGCAACATGATCGGGGGTGCGGCCCATCAAGCCGAAGGTGCCGTCGGCGATTGCCTTCAGCGCACGCGTGCGCCGCGCCAGGTCGTCACGGTTGCGGCAGCGCAGCCAATACAGGCTGGAGCGTTCGCCGTTTTCTTCGAACGAATACAGGTCGCGATGCGCCGGGTCGGCCTTGCGTTCGTACAGGTCCGCAACCGATTGCGCAGCGTGGCGAAACGCCGGATGCAACGTCACATCGGCGATCTTTTCCGACCCCAGGTAGACATTTCGCCCGTCGCGCATGCGCTCCAGTTTCTCTTTCCCGCCAGAGAGCATTTGAACCGACCCCTCTTTGTTTTGCCGATGATAGCGCGGCGACCGCGCCGCCGACGCTAAGCGCGCAGTTTGAAACGCTGAATTTTTCCGGTTGCCGTCTTGGGCAATTCTGCGATGAATTCTATCCAGCGCGGATACTTGTACGGCGCCAGCTTTTCCTTGACGTGCTGCTGCAGCGTCTGCGCGAGCGCCTGGCCGGCCGATTGCCCCGCTTTGAGCACGACCCAGGCCTTGGGCTTGATCAATCCATCCTGATCGGCCATCCCGACCACCGCCGCCTCCAGCACTGCCGGATGCGTCATCAGCGCGCCTTCGACTTCGAACGGCGACACGTAGATGCCGCCGACCTTCAGCATGTCGTCGGTGCGTCCGGCGTAAGTGTAATAACCGTCCGCATCCATCGTGTACTTGTCGCCCGAGCGGGTCCATGCGCCGATGAAGGTGTCGCGGCTGCGGGCGCGGTTGTTCCAGTAGAACGCGGCGCTGGTCGGACCGTTGATCTGCAACTCGCCGATCTCGCCTGCCTTGACAGGCGCGTCCTGCTCATCCACCAGGCGCACCTCGTAGCCCGGCACCGGTTTGCCCGTGGTGCCGTAGCGCACCTCGCCCGGACGGTTCGACAGGAAGATATGCAGCATCTCGGTGGAACCGATGCCATCCAGTATCTCCACCCCGAAGTGCGCGCTGAAGCGCTTGCCGATATCGGCCGGCAGCGCCTCGCCGGCGGAGGCGCAGATGCGCAGTGCGACCGCTGCCTTCTCCGGCATTGCGGGGCTGGCGAGCATTGCCGCATACAGCGTAGGTACACCGTAGAAAACGGTGGGACGTGTCTCCAGGAGACGCTTGAACACCGCCTCCGGCGTCGGCCGTTCCGCCATCAGCACCGTAGTCGCGCCGACTGCCAGTGGAAACGTAAGCGCGTTGCCCAGACCATAGGCGAAGAACAACTTCGCCGCGGAAAACACCCGATCGTCTTCGCCTATGCCCAGCACCGGACGCGCATACAGTTCGGCGGTCTGGATCAGATGCGAGTGCAGGTGCACCGTCCCCTTGGGCGTACCGGTGGAACCCGACGAATAGAGCCAGAAGCACATGTCGTCCGCGGTGGTGGACGCGGTTTCGAAGTGCGGCGAAGCCTTGGCCATGAGATCGGAAAGCAGGCTGTGACCTACGGCCAAGTCGCGCGCGGCTGCGTTGCCCCTGGAAACGATGACATGCTTCAGCGCCGGCACATTGCCGAGTATGGGCGAGAAGGAGGACAGCAGTGCTTCCGATACCACCAGCGCCTTCGCGCGGCTGTCGCGCAGCATGAACTCATAGTCGGCAGTGGTAAGCAGGGTATTCACCGCCACCGGCACGATGCCGGCCTTGATCGCGCCGAGGAACACCGCAGGCCAGGCAATGCTGTCGAGGTGACACAGCAGCACCCGGTCTTCCATGTGCAGACCGAACGCGACCAGCGCATTGGCGCACCGGTCAACCTGTTCGGCGAGTTCAGCGTAACTGTACTGCCCGGCATCGTCGATGTACGCAATCTTGGCGCCGCGACCCGCCACGAGGTTGCGCTCTATCAGGTCATGCGCGGCATTGTAGTCGCGAGGTATGCGTACGGCGGGAGGACTGACACCATGGTCGGCCGTGCTGAGAGATGGCACTGTGTTTCTCCTTGACTGCTGGTGCGGCCGCCGTTGCTACGTCGGCCCCGGGCTTGGGCCTGCCATTCTGCCGCAAGCTGTGATGGACAGTCGCGATGAACCTGGACCAAGGGGCCCCGCTACCTGTCTTTGTCAGCCCCGCTTTACGCCGCCAGGGTCGTCTGGCTGCGGCACTCCGCCAGCCAGTTGCGGGTCCATTCGACCGCCACTTCCTCAGGCAGGGTGCCGGTACTGGCGTCATGCAGCATCATGTCACCGATTCGTTTCGCCCCGAGTTCGGTAAGAATCTTATCGAACCGCTTGCCGCCGTGGCAGAACGTTTCGGCATAAGTCCGGTCACCCAGCGCGATCACGCCGTAGCGAACGTTGGAAAGATCGGGCCGCGCGGTCTGCAGCGATTCGTACAGCCCTCTGGCATTGTCCGGCACGTCTCCCTGGCCGTATGTCGAACTGCAGATGAGGAACAGACCGCCACCGGCGAACACGCCGGCGTTCTGGCCATCCATCACCTTGGCCTGTATGCGCGTATCGTCATCGTCCAGCGCGAGTTCAAGTTCCTGCGCCACCAGTTGGGCGGTGCCGGTCATGGTGCCTGCCAAGACGGTCAATTCAAGGGCCAACGGTCGCCTCCACGCGTTGCTTGCGTTCACATTGTTGCTTGCGTTCACATTGTTGCTTGCGATCACATTGTTGCTTGCGATCACATTGTTGCTTGCCTTCACATTGTTGCTTGCGTTCACATTGTTGCTTGCGTTCACATTGTTGCTTGCGTTCACATCGAACGATGAATTATACTGCACTCATCAACGGCAGGCGGCATTATACTGCACATGCCAGTTGTGCACACTTCGCGCCTCGTACCTCAAGCAACACAACCTGAGTAAATCATGGGCGACCCCGAAATCCGCTTCAACACGCCAACAACAGCGACTTCTGGGCAGGGCGTGCACGACGATCGCCACTACCTTGCCACGCTGGGCGAGCGCGTGCGTGAAGGGCGCGCGCGCCGCGGCATGACGCGCAAGCTGCTGGCACGCGACTCAGGCGTTTCGGAACGTTACCTGGCGCAACTCGAATCCGGGCAGGGCAACATCTCTATCCTGTTGTTGCGGCAGATTGCGCGCGCGTTGAACCTGCCGCTATCGGCCCTGGTGGGTGAGGAATCCGGCGAAACAGTGGAATTCACCCTGCTCACCCAGTTTCTCAAGCGCCTCACTGCCAAACAGCTTGCGACGGCCCGCGCGCAACTTGTCCATGATTTCGGCAGTGCCGGGACCGCCCGCGCAGGACGCGTGGCGCTGATTGGATTGCGCGGCGCCGGCAAATCGACACTGGGGTCGCGCCTCGCCCGCGAACTCGGCATGCCGTTCATAGAACTCGATCTGGAAGTCGAGCGCGAAGCCGGCACCAGCCTCTCGGAAATCTTCCTGCTTTACGGGCAGGCCGGCTACCGGCGCTACGAGCGGCGCTGCCTCGAGCGCGTGCTGGAGCGCCATGAGCGTGCCGTCATCGCGACCGGCGGCAGCATCGTGTCCGAACCTGCCACCTACGAGCGACTGCTGTCGGCCTGCTTCACCGTGTGGCTCAAGGCGGAACCCGAAGAACACATGGCGCGAGTGGTTGCCCAGGGCGATACCCGCCCGATGGCCGCCAGCGACGCGGCGATGGACGATCTGCGCCGCATTTTGTCCGGACGCAGCCAACTGTATGGACAAGCCGATGTGATCGTAGACACGGCCGGGAAGACGCCCGAAAAAAGCCTCGCCGACTTACGCGAAGCGTTGCCCGCGGAACTACGCGAAGCGTTGCCCGCGGAATTACGCGAAGCGTTGCCCGCTTGATTTTCGCAACATGTGCGCGGCGCACCGATCCGATTTCGCGCGCAAGCAGCACCTGCGCGCACACCGCCTACCCACCGCCTCGGCACCTCCCGGCCAGCGGGGAGTAACCACCTAAGGAGAATCATGAGCGCCGTTCTGCAACAGAGTCCTTCAAGCGCACCGATCACCTTCGACACCCGGCCGGAGCAGTACGTGCATTGGCGTCTCGCTTTCGAGGGTCCGCTTGCCACCTTGTCCATGGACGTGAATGAAGACAAGGGGCTGAAGCCCGGCTACAAGCTGAAACTCAATTCGTACGACCTGGGCGTGGACATCGAACTCTACGATGCCCTCAACCGCATCCGCTTCGAGCATCCGGAAGTGAAAGTCGTGGTGATCACGAGCGCCAAGGAGCGCATGTTCTGCTCGGGCGCCAACATCTACATGCTCGGCCTGTCCAGTCACGCGTGGAAGGTGAACTTCTGCAAGTTCACCAATGAAACGCGAAACGGCATAGAGGATTCCAGCCGCCATTCGGGATTGAAATTCCTCGCGGCGCTCAACGGCACGGTCGCAGGCGGTGGCTACGAACTGGCGCTCGCTTGCGACGAAATCCTGATGATAGACGATCGCTCATCGACGGTCAGTCTGCCCGAAGTTCCGCTGCTCGGCGTGCTGCCGGGCACCGGGGGGCTCACGCGTCTCATCGACAAGCGCAAAGTCCGGCGCGATCTCGCCGATGTGTTCTGCACCACCTCCGAAGGCGTGCGCGCCGACCGCGCGCGCGCCTGGCGGCTGGTCGATCACCTCGCCAAGCCGCAGGCGTTCAAGGATGCCGTGAAGGAACGCGTTGCCGCGCTTGCCGCCGCGAGCCGCCGCACCGGCACCGGCCAGGGCGTATCGCTGCCGGTAATCGGCCGGCGCAGCGACAGCGATGGCTATCACTATGAGCACGTCGATGTTTCCCTGAACCGCAAAACCCGCATTGCCACCCTCACCGTGTCCGCGCCGACCCGTGCCCAGCCCGTCGATCTTGCGGGCATACTCGCAGCCGGCGCCAGTTGGTGGCCGCTGGCGATGGCCCGCGAACTGGATGACGCCATCCTGATGCTGCGCACTAACGACCTGGAGATCGGCACCTGGGTGCTGCAGACTCGCGGCAATGCCGATGCGGTGCTGAACTGCGACGCGAGCATGCTGGCGCACCGTGACAACTGGTTTGTCGCGGAAACAATCGGCATGCTGCGGCGGACCCTGGCGCGGCTGGACGTGTCATCGCGCACCCTGTTCGCGATTGCCGACCAGGCCTCGTGTTTTGCCGGCACCCTTTTGGAACTGGCACTGGCGGCCGACCGCAGTTACCTGCTGGAACTTCCCGATGATGAGGCCGGCGCGCCACGGATCAGCTTGTCCGAGGCAAACTTCGGCCTCTACCCGATGCTGAACAACTTGAGTCGCATCGACAACCGTTTCAGCGAAGAAGCGGGGCCGATAGCCGCGGCGCGGGCGCGCATCGGAACGCCCTTGCCGGCAAAACTTGCACATGAACTGGGACTGGTGACCTACACGCCGGATGATCTCGACTGGGAAGACGAAGTGCGCCTCGCCATCGAAGAGCGCGCCAGCCTGTCGCCGGACGCCCTCACCGGCATGGAAGCGTCGCTGCGCTTTGGCGGCCGGGAGACGATGGAGACACGTATTTTCGCGCGCCTGTCGGCCTGGCAGAACTGGATTTTCAACCGGCCCAATGCCGTGGGCGAACATGGCGCGTTGAAGGTATTCGGAACGGGTTCAAAAGCGAAATTCAACTGGGAACGCGTTTGAAGCCGCCTGAAGCCACAAGCAGACAAGTAGACAAGCAGACAAGCAGACAAGTAGACGAGTAGGCGAGTAGGCGAGTAGGCGAGTAGACGAGTAGACGCAAACAGACATAAACGGAGACAACCATGGCCATCGATTACAGCGAAAAGATCCCGAACAACGTCAACCTCGCCAACGACCGCACGCTGCAGCGCGCGCTCGAACAATGGCAGCCGCATTTCCTCGACTGGTGGCGCGACATGGGGCCGAACGATTTCGCCTCCGCGGACGTCTACCTGCGCACCGCCATCGGCGTCGACGCCCAGGGCTGGGCACACTACGGGACGGTCACGATGCCGGACTATCGCTGGGGCATATTCCTGGCTGACCAGATACCGGAGCGCACCATCGGCTTCGGGGATTTCTACGGCCAGCCCGCCTGGCAGCAGGTGCCCGGCGAATTCCGTTCCAATTTCCGCCGCCTCATCGTCACCCAGGGCGACACCGAACCGGCATCGGTCGAGCAGCAGCATCTGCTCGGCCATACCTGCCCTTCCCTGTACGACCTGCGCAACCTGTTCCAGGTGAATGTCGAAGAGGGCCGCCATTTGTGGGCCATGGTCTACCTGCTGCACGCCTACTTCGGCCGCGACGGCCGCGAGGAAGCCGAAGAGTTGCTGAGCCGCCACTCCGGCGATAAGGACAAACCGCGCATCCTCGGCACCTTCAATGAACCGATATCCGACTGGCTGTCGTTCTTCTGCTTCACCTACTTCACCGACCGCGACGGCAAGTATCAGTTGAAGAGCCTCGCCGAATCCGCATTCGATCCGCTGGCGCGCACCTGTCGTTTCATGCTGACCGAGGAAGCCCATCACATGTTCGTTGGCGAGACCGGCATTGCGCGGGTGGTGAAGCGCACCCTTGAAGTCATGAAAGAACTCGGCAGCGACGACCCTGCCGCGATACGCCGCCAGGGTGCGCTCGACCTGCCGCTGTTGCAACGTTACTTCAATTTCTGGTTCAGTTCGTCGCTGGACCTGTTCGGCTCGGAGGTATCGTCGAATGCCGCCAGTTCATTCGCCAACGGCATCAAGGGGCGCCCCGACGAGACCACGCAGTACGAAGACCATATGTGCACCAACGCTACGTTCGAGCTCGACATGCCCGACGGCGCGGGCGGCGTACGCAAGGAATCGGTGGCCATGCGCAACGCGATGAACGAGGTGCTGCGCGTATCCTACGTAAAAGACTGCGAGATCGGCCTGAAGCGCTGGAACCAGCAGCTGAAGCGCGCCGGATCGCCGGTCCAGTTGACCCTCCCCTCGAGCCGGTTCCGCCGCGGCATCGGCACCTGGGCCAATGTGCCTACCGATCCCGATGGCAAAATCATCAGCGCGGAGGATTACGCGAAAGGGCTGCCACAATGGCTTCCCAGCGATTCCGACAGGGCTTACGTGCGCTCGCTGATGCAGCGCGTCGCGGAGCCGGGAAAAATGGCCGGATGGATCGCGCCGCCGGAACGCGGCATCAACAACCTGCCGGTGGAATACGAGTACGTGCGCCTGAATTAGGGGGCCGGGTAAGGCATGCGCTTCGCCGCCACCGCTCCGCTGCAACTCTTGCGGCGCGCGATTGCGCGTTTCAGGCAGGTTCCCGGTAACTGCCGATGATTTCGGTTTTAGCGGTTTTTCCGGTCGCGCCCTTTTCCACCCGCGCGAGTCGCTTGAGAATCCGGTGTGCCGCGACCACGCCTCTGTCCTGGCGCAGCGGCATGTCTCCGTGGCCGGGCGACAGGTCTATCATGCGCTGCTGCGCTTCGACGATATCCATGTCTTCGGCGGCAACGCGATTGTTGTCCGCAAAAATCCTGCGCGTCAGTTCGGCATCGTCTATGCGGAAATTGCGCGACACCAGCAGCCAGTAATGATGGCTGCGCGCAGTCTCGGGCGTGATCAGGTGATCGAGGCGGAACTCGATCGCGGAAGTCGCATTGCGGTTGATGAACTGGATGGCGGTATAGCAAGGCGGCGTCCAGTCGGAAATCGAGATGCGATCGACCTTGCCCGAAAAATCGCCCCAGCTGCGCAGTGCCGGCGCGGGGTCGATATCCTTGACAACGCGGGTGTTGCGGACCACGGTCTCGCTGGTCTCGGTGACCAGCGGGTCCTGCTTGACCGCGCCGGCATCGAAGCCGATGGTATTCAAATGGATGAAGGAGACGTGCAGCAGATCCAGCAGGTTGTCGGTCATCAGCAGATGGTTTGCCTTGACGTGGAAGTAGTGCACGTTCTCGCTGTTCCACGCGGGATCCGCCCGCCATGGCTTGTGCGGAATCGCCGCCGCATCGGCGAGTTCCGCGCGTCCCATCCAGATCCATACCACGCCCCAGCGCTCGACCACCGGAAAAGCGGAAATGTGGGCCTTCGCGGGAATCCGGTCCTGACTGGGGATATGCACGCAGGCGCCGCTGCGGTCGAATTGCAGGCCGTGATACGGGCACTCGATAATGTCGCCGACGACCCGGCCTTTGGACAGCGGCGCTCGGCGGTGCGAACACAGATCGCGCAACGCCACCGGATCGCCCGACCCGGTGCGATACATGACGATGGGCGTTTCGCAAATGGTGCGCGCCAGCGGAGAGCGATTCACCTCGCGCGTGGCTGCGGCTACGTACCAGAAATTCCGGAGCATCATCGTCCCACCTCCCTCAGATTGCCGATCTGAGCAGCACTGCCTGCGTCACTTTGCGAGGATATGCGGCAGCCACAGCGAGATCGCCGGAAACAGGGCGAGTACCACCAGCAGCAGCAGGTCGGCGACAATAAACGGCGCCACGCCCCGATAGATGGTGCGCATCGGGATTTGCGGCGCCATGCCGTGCAGGATGAACACGATGATGCCGATGGGCGGAATGATCATGCCCAGTTCGATCACCACCACGTTGATGATGCCCCACCACACGGGGTCGTAGCCGAGTTTCTCTATGATCGGCAGCACGAACGGCAGGGTGATCAGCATGGCGGAGATCTCGTCGAAGACCGCTCCCAGTATCAGGTAGGCGACGAGCAGCACGAAAATGATGGCCACGGGCGGCATGTGGAGGGCGCCTATGGCCTGTATCAGCGCCTCGGGGACCCGCGCCAGCGTGATGAAATAGGTGAATACGAGCGCGCCGATGATGATCACGTAGATCATCGCGGTGGCGCTCGCCGACTCGCGCAGCCCGTCGATCGCGCTTTTCCAACTCATGCGCCCGCGCGCCACGGCGAAGACGAGCGACAGCACCGCCGCCACCGAAGCGGCCTCGTTCACGGTGAAAATGCCGCTGTACAAGCCGGCGAACACAGCGACCATCAGCAGCAGCACCGGTGAGGCGTTGCGCAGCGCCCTCCAGCGCTCGGACCACTGTACCCGTTCGCCCAGCGGCGCTGATTCGGGGCTGAGCCTCACCATGATGGCGATGGCAATCAGGTTCAGCGCAAGAGCGATCAGCGCAGGGATGACCGCGGCCAGGAACAGGTCGAATATGAACGTCCTGGCGACAATGCAATACAGGATCATGACGATGGAAGGCGGAATCAGCGCTTTCAAAGTGCCGCCTGCGGCGATCGTGCCCGTTGAAAATGCCGGCGAGTATCCGCGCCTGAGCATTTCCGGCAGTGCCGCCTTGGCAAACGTGGCAGCGGTCGCTGTGGACGAACCGCAAACGGCGCCGAACGTGGCGCAGGCGCCCATCGTGGCGTAAGCCAGCCCTCCGCGGCGATGGCCCAGCATCGCAGCCGCAGCGTTGTAGATATCCGCCGAGAATCCCGCCGCCGTGGCGAAGGTGCCCATCAGCAGGAATAGCGGCACCGTCGCGAGGTCCACGCTGGCGAGAATGCCGGAGGGTTCGCTCGCGAGCAGCGTGAACGCCGGCGCCCAGCCCGCCTGCAGGCCGAACCCCGCGACGCCCACGATCAGCATGGCAAAGCCGATCGGCACCTGCGCAAGGATAAGAACAAATAACGAGGCAAGGCCGAGTGCGCCGATCGCAAGGGGCGTCAATGCGTTCCCTTCTCAGTGCGCGACCGATGTGATGGCGAGTGGCTTGCGTCCGAACAGGCGGCCTATCTCCACGGCAACGACGATGGCCTGCACCAGCACGGCGCACCAGAGGATGGCGTCAACGCCGTACCAGAACGGCGCAGTCGGAAGCTTCAGCACCCAGGTGGTTTCATTGGCCCGGCCCAGCTTGTAGGCGTGCAGGTAGAACTGCCACGCCATGAGCACCATGACCCCTTCGACGGCAATGGCCGCGAGCACATCGAACACCCTGCCGGCCGCCTTGCCGGCGACGGTCTCGACGAAACGAATGGTGATGTTGCTGCGTTCCATCAGGCCCACCGGGATGCAGCAGGACACGGCCACGGCTATGGCGAGGCCGCCCACATCGCGCACGCCTTCGATCGGCTTGTTGGCAAGCCAGCGCATGACCCCGTCGGCCAGGGTCATGGCCGCCAGCACCATGAGCGCAATCAAGCCCAGCACTGCCAGCACCCGCGTTGCCGCCAGCGCGCCCCGCTCCAGCGTCATCAGCATCGCCTCACACCTGCCATCCGCCGCGTCCCCGGTCCCCCGCCTTTCAGCGCCCGCCGCGTACCTTGGCGATTTCGGATTCGACCGCCTTCAGCAACTCGGCGTTGCGCGGGGTTCGTGCCGCCCACTCGGCGACTACCGGCTGATACGCCGCGCGGGTGGCCGCGAGTTCAGCCTCGGAGGGGAACACGACCTTGCGCTTCGGGTCGTCCTGCAACTGCTTGACCAGCGAATCGTTGTACGCGCCGATGCCTTCGTTGAAGCGCAGCGCGGTCCATTCGCCGCTGTACTTGCGTATGGCGTCCTGGCCGGCCTTGGGCAGGCTGTCGAACTTCTTCCTGTTCAGCAGGATGGCGAGCGGCACGATGCCGAGACGGGTGAAATAGTGCGCGCTGGTCACCCGCGCAATGCCGAAATCGAACAGCGGGGACGGGTGCGAGGTGGTGCCATCGACGGTGTTGCGGCTGATGGCTTCGGGCACCTCTGTCACCGGCATGCCGATCGGCACGCCGCCCAGCGCCTTGATGGTCGCCCCCTCGATCGCACCCGATGAGCGGATCTTCTTGCCCTTGATGTCCGCGAGCGAGTTGATCTGGCCGCGCGAATGGATGCTGTAGGGGGCGGTGCCGAAGGTGCCGATGACGAAGTAATCGTCATAGCCCTTCAACTGGCCCGAAGTGACCAGCCGCGTATAAACGGTGGTCGACTCCTTCAGATCGCGAAACAGACCGGGCAATTCCAGCACCTCGTTTTCCTGGAAGCGGCCCGGCGTATAGGAGGCGATCACCCAGGCGATGTCCGCCACACCATCGAGCACCATCTGCGCCTGCGTCATCGGGCTGCGGCCGAGGGCGCCGTTGGGAAACAATTCGATTTCGACCGCCCCCCTGGATTCCTTGTTCACGGCTTCGGCAAACGGCTTCATGGTGGTCAGGAACGTCTGCTCCTTGTCCGGGGTGAAGATGGCGAACTTCAGCTTCACCGGCTGCTGCGCGAGTGCCGCACCTGGCATCCATGCGGGCGCCAACGCCGCTGCGAACAATGCGGCCCGGGTGATTTTTCTAATCATGACAATTCCTCCTTGATTGATCCGGTAACCAGTGACAGTTCCCAACAGTTCTCGTACGCACCCCGCCCGCTGCGTCGCTCAAGCCGCAGCGCGGCCTCGCTCCCACACCAGCGGGAACACGTCATCGAGGATCGGCGCATCTCCCGCTTTAAGCCTTTTCTCCGGCTCGCCCTCGACGCGCATCACGTACTCGCGCGGATCCCAGCGTGCATCGCGGCCGGTATAGCGCAGCGACACGCCGATGCGCCGCTGCGACGGCGACTTGTTCCCGGCCGCCCCGTGTATGGTGAGCGGATGATGGCAGATGACGTCGCCCGCCTGCAGATCCCAGGAAAGAAACCTCTGTCCGACGCGATTGGATTCCTCGAAATAGTCGGGACAGGGCTCGAGCTTCGGATTGGTGAAACGCGGATCCTCATCGGGTGTCACCGCGCGAAACAAGCGGCCCCATTGGTGCGAGCCCGCCACGTACTGCAAACCGCTCGATTCCAGCGACACCGGCGTCAGCGCAAGCCAGATCGAGACGATGTCCTCGCCCGCCATGGGCCAGTAGGGCAGGTCGTGATGCCAGTGCGTGATGTCGGTGGTGCCCGGTTCCTTGACGAACAACTGGTCGTAGAAAAAAGCCAGCCTGTCGGCATGCATCAGCTGTTGCGCCACGCCTATCATCGGCGACTCCAGCGCCAGCGCGCGCATGTCCGGATCCCAGCGCCACATATAAGTATTCGAGTGAAATCGTCCCGGATCGCCGGCCTTGGTGGCCTCACGCACCCGTTTGCCCGGATTGGCCATGGTCCGGTCCACCGCCTTCACCAGGCGCTCCACCCATTCCTGATCGAAAACCTGCCTCAGACATACCGCGCCATCGCGCTGGTAGGCCTGCACCTCCTCCTCGGTGATCGCCCTCACTGGTTCGCGGTTCATGCCCTTCCTCCCCAGGGAATTCAAACGAGATCAAACCTAAGTCGATTGGCCGCGTTCGTCAAGTGAATACGGCGATCTGCGCGGCCGCCCTGCTAGAATCCGGTCCGGTGGCGGAGGTACGCGCCCCGCCACACCGATGAGGATTGCGGCCGTGACAAAGGGTCGCGCCAGCGGCCGTTGCCACCCCTATATTTATGTTATTTTCGATAATAAGTATGCCTTAAGGTGTCCGTACTACAGGTACTTTTCCATCTTAAAGTTGTAAAATATGCTTGCCCTTCTTGAACCAAATGCATGTCGCACGGCGGCACCGCCGCAGAAACGGACAGCCATGATCCACCCTGCCCGGTGCGCCTCCATCCCGCAGGAGCGACGCCGATGAACATGCGCGAACAGCATACGGACGCGACCACCGGCGATGTCCGTCTTGAGGAGATGGTGTTCGACAACAGCTACGCGCGCCTGCCTGCCGCGTTTCATACCCGCCTGCCGCCGACCGCCCTGCCGGACCCGTATCCGGTCGCGTTCAACCCGCGCGCCGCAGCGCTGCTCGGGCTGGACGCACGCGCTGCGGCCCGGCCGGAGTTCGTCGAGTATTTTTCCGGCAATCGTCCTCTGCCCGGCGCCGAACCGCTCGCCGCGGTGTATGCGGGCCATCAATTCGGCACCTTCATGCGGCAACTCGGCGACGGGCGGGCGATCCTGCTCGGGGAGGCGGTCCACGCCGGCCGTCGCTGGGACCTGCAATTGAAGGGCGCCGGGCGCACCCCTTACTCGCGCTCGGGCGACGGGCGCGCCGTGCTGCGCTCCTGCATACGCGAGTATCTCTGCTCCGAGGCGATGCACGGCCTGGGGATTCCGACCACGCGTGCCCTCTCCATCGTCGGCAGCGACCAGCCTGTGTACCGCGAAAGCGTGGAAACGGCGGCGGTGCTGCTGCGCATGTCGCCCAGCCACGTCCGCTTCGGCTCGTTCGAATTTTTCCACCATCGCCGCCAGTACGACGAGGTCCGCACCCTGGCCGATTTCGTGATGCAGGCGCATTATCCCGACCTGGTGCAGTCCGATCAGCCGTACCTCGCGCTGCTGCGCGAAGTGATACGCCGCACCGCACGCCTGGTGGCGCAATGGCAAGGGGTCGGCTTCTGCCATGGGGTGATGAACACGGACAACATGTCCATACTCGGACTCACCATCGACTACGGTCCGTATGGCTTTCTCGAGGCATTCGATCCCGGCTACATCTGCAACCATTCAGACGACGGGGGCCGTTACGCCTACGACATGCAGCCGCGCATTGCCCACTGGAACCTGTTTTGCCTGGCGCAGGCGCTCCTGCCGCTGATGGAGCAGGACCAGGCAGAAGCCGCACTGGCGGAATTCGAAACGGATTTCGACTCCGCTTATGCGCCGCTTTTGCGCGAGAAGTTCGGGCTTTCCGATGAAATGGAAGGCGATGCGCAACTGACGGGCAGCCTGTTCGACATGATGCGCTCGAGCAATGCCGATTACACGATATTGTTTCGCCGCCTGTGCGACTTCAGCACCACCGCCGGCGCCCGCAATGAACCGCTGCGGGACATGTTCATCGTGCGCGACGCATTCGATCGCTGGGCCGGCGACTACCACGCCCGCCTCGCTCGCGAATCCGGCAGCGACACGGAGCGCGCGGCACGCATGCGCCGGGTGAATCCGAAATATGTGTTGCGCAATCACCTCGCCGAAGCCGCGATACGCAAGGCCGCAGACCAGCGCGACTACACTGAAATCGAGACGCTGCGCAGCCTGCTGGAACATCCCTACGACGAACAGCCGGCGATGGAACGCTACGCCGCGCACCCGCCCGATTGGGCGTCTTCGATACAGGTCAGCTGCTCCTCGTGAACGTTGCATTGCGCGCGCCGGCCTTGCGCGCAGTTGCGCTGTGCGCACCCGCTTTGCATGCGGCAGCCTTGCGCGCGATTCTTGGCGCCCTGCTCGCGCTTGCCAGCGCCACATCGTGGGCGCAGGTGCCCAGGCCCGCCGACCGATCTTCGGCGCCGACGCAAGAACTCGCGCCGCGCGAACTCGTGGTGGTGTTGAAACAGGGCGGCCTGGTGCTGTACATCCGCCATGCGGCCACCGATATGAGCAAGAACGACCAGGGAATGAAGAACTATGCGGATTGCAACGGGCAACGCAACCTGACCGATCGCGGTCGCGAGGAAGCGCGGGCCATCGGCCGGGCCATTGCCGCAATAGGCATCCCGGTCGGCAAGGTCAAGGCAAGCCCGTACTGCCGCACCATGGAAACCGCACGCCTTATTTTCGGCGAGGCGGAAAGTTCGGCGGAAGCGCGCGGCGGCCCGGTCACGACCGACAATGACATCCGTTACGCGGCGCTGCGGCAGACGTTTCACACGCCGCTGCCAGCGGGTGTCAACCAAGTGGTTGCGAGTCATGGCAATCCGTTTTACGCCCTGGCCGGCCCGCCTTATCTGGCGGAGGGCGAGATGGCCGTGGTGCGGCCGCGCGGCAATGATTTCGACGTGATCGCCCGGGTCAGGTCCGAATCATGGCAACCGCTGGTAGATGCGGCACGCGCCAGGTGATGCCGGCGCGCTGGTTGCCAGCCTAGAAATTTCCGGAGTGCGCGTAATTCTCGAAGCGCGTGTGCTCACCGAGGAAGGTGAGCTTGATTGTGCCTATGGGACCATTCCTCTGCTTGCCGATGATGATCTCGGCGATCCCCTTGTCGGCTGAATTGGGGTCGTATACTTCTTCGCGGTAGATGAACAGGATCACGTCGGCATCCTGTTCGATGGCGCCCGATTCGCGCAGGTCGGACATCAACGGCCGTTTGTTGGGCCGCTGTTCCAGGCCGCGATTGAGCTGCGACAACGCCACCACCGGCACCTTCAGCTCCTTTGCCAGCGCTTTCAGCGACCGTGATATTTCGGAAATTTCCGTGGCGCGGTTTTCACCCGTGGATGACGCGGACATCAACTGCAGGTAGTCCACCACCACCATGCCCAGGGTGCCGTACTGGCGGTGCAAGCGCCGCGCCCGCGCGCGCAACTCGAGGGCGTTGAGCGCCGGCGTCTCGTCGATGTGGATGGGGGCGTCGTGCAGTTTGCTGACGGCGCTGGTAAGGCGGTTCCAGTCCTCATCGGTGAGCTTGCCCGTGCGCAGTTTGTGCTGGTCCAGCCTGCCGATCGAGCCGAGCATGCGCATCGCCAGCTGCGTGCCGGACATTTCCATGCTGAACACTGCGACCGGAAGTCGATTATCGACGGCGACGTGCTCGGCTATGTTGAGCGCCAGCGCCGTCTTGCCCATGCTGGGGCGGCCGGCGATGATTACCAGGTCTCCCGGCTGCAGCCCGGATGTCTTCGAATCCAGATCGGTGTAGCCGGTCGGCACGCCCGTGACATCGGAGGGGTTGTCGCGGTGATAGAGCATGTCGATGCGCTCCATCACCTGCGTCAGCAACGGCTGAATCTCGATGAAGCCCTGCCGGCCGCGCGCGCCGGCCTCCGCGATTTCGAATATTTTCGATTCGGCTTCGTCCAGCAATTGCCCCACTTCCTTGCCGAGCGGATTGAATGCCGTGTCAGCAATGCCGGTGCCGACTTCTATCAGCCGCCGCATGACGGCCCGCTCGCGCACGATCTCGGCGTAGCGGCGGATGTTGTGCGCGGAGGGCGTGTTCTGCGCGAGGGCACCCAGATAGGACAGCCCGCCGACGCGCTCCTTGTCCTCGCCGCCCTTTACCGACTCGTCGACGGTGATCACGTCGGCAGGGCGGCCCTTGTCTATCAGGCGGCAGATGTGGCGAAAGATCCGGCGGTGGTCGTCGCGGTAAAAATCACCCTCGGTGATCACGTCGGCAATGCGCTCGAACGCCGTGTTGTCGAGCAGCAGCCCCCCCAGCACCGATTGTTCCGCCTCTATCGAATGCGGCGGAACGCGCAATTGCAACAGCTGCAAATCGCCGCTTTGCTGGGAACCGCTCGCATAGGGATTGGGCTGGGCCATGGAATGCTGCGACGCCTGTTATTTCAATAGGACTTGCACGGCGAAGAGACACGCCTGAGCGGCGCGTGAATCGAAGCGCATTCTACTCCAGCGGCGGCGCCCGACGGATAGGGCAGGCTCGACTATCATGCCGGCCGATCGGATTCGACGGAGACGCGAGCACGTCGAGGAAGTGCCCCGCGCCCCACGGGATTGCGGAGATAAAAATAGAATCGCTCGCCAATGACAAAGGCCCGCTGACGCGGGCCATTGCGATGCTTCACCCAACGCTGCCCTTACTGCGATGACTCACCCAGCACCGAGACCGTAATGTGGACCACCACGTCGGTGTGCAACGCGACACCGATCGAATAGTCGCCGATCTGTTTCAGTGGGCCATCCGGCAGGCGGATCATGGAGCGCTCCACCTGATACCCCTGGGTCTCGAGCGCCTCGGTAATATCGGAGGTGGTGACCGATCCGAACAAACGACCGTCGACGCCTGCCTTCTGCGAGATCTGTATCATCAGGCCGTCGAGTTTGCCGCCCTTTTCCTGTGCCGCCGTCAGCGCCTCGGACTGGGTCTTTTCCAGGTCGGCGCGACGCTTCTCGAATTCGGCCAGATTGACCGGCGTGGCGCGTTTCGCCTTGCCTTGCGGGATCAGGAAGTTGCGCGCATAGCCGTCCTTCACTTTGACGACGTCGCCCAGTCCGCCCAGATTCACCACTTTTTCCATCAGTATGATTTGCATTGCCGCTCCTCAGTGCAGGTCGGTATACGGCACCAGCGCGAGATAACGGGCGCGCTTGATGGCGACGGCGAGCTGCCGCTGGTATCCGGTCTTGGTTCCGGTGATGCGAGCCGGAATCACTTTGCCGTTTTCGTTGATGAAGTCCTTGAGCAGATCGATGTCCTTGTAGTCGATCCACTCGATCTTCTCGACGGTAAAGCGGCAGAACTTGCGCCGCTTGAACAGTGCACCCTTGCCCTTGTTGTCGCGGCCGCGGCCGCCCTTCGCGTTCTTGCCCTTGCCCTTGCCCTTGCCGAATCGGCCACCGCCGCCTGGCCTGCCCATTGTTCCCATATCGTTCTCCCGTGTTCGTAATCTGTTTTCGTAAGTGAATCGGTGTTTGCCTGCGGACTCAATTCGTTCGTGTGCCGACTGAATCCTGCTGAATCCTGCGTCAGGCGAATTCGATGTTCGTCGCGTGCAGCACCAGCTGGTTGCTGCTGCGCCCTTTGCGTTCTATGAATCCCGATACCGTCATTTCCATGCCCAGCGTCACGCTTGCCAGCAACCGCGCTTCCCGCTCGAATGCCACGCAAGCCACTTCGCAACTCACCGTGCGTTCGCTGCCCGCCTCGGTTTGTCCCGACTCGTGGCCTATCCGGAACTTCAGGATGGGCACGCCGGCGGGCGTATGTCGCAGCGCGTCGAGTTCTATGAGCTTGCCATGCAGCAGCAAGCGGTTTACACCTGCCAAGGTGGTCGCGTCTGGGCCGACTGGCGCTTCAGGCAGTCCCCGCCTCGGCTGCCTGCTTAGGCGCCTCGGGCGCTGCTTTGGCAACCTCGGGCGCTGCTTTGGCAACCTCGGGCGCTGCTTTGGCCACCTCCGGTGATGCTTTGGCCACCTCGGGTGCTGCTTTGGCCACCTCGGGTGCTGCTTTGGCCACCTCGGGTGCTGCTTTGGCCACCTCCGGTGCTGCTTTGGCCACCTCCGGTGCTGCTTTGGCCACCTCCGGTGCTGCTTTGGCCACCTCCGGTGCAGTGCGCGGCGATTCGGCCGAATCCCTCGAATCCCTCTTGTCGGCATGCAGCACCGACTTCGATTTCTCTTCCTTCATCATGGGTGAAGGCGTGGTGACGGCCTTGTCCATTTTCACGATGAGGTGGCGCAGCACGGCATCGTTGAACTTGAATGCGTGCTCGAGTTCGGTCAGGGTTTCCTGGTCGCACTCGATGTTCATGAGCACGTAGTGCGCCTTGTGCACCTTGGCGATGGGATACGTGAGCTGGCGACGGCCCCAGTCTTCGAGGCGGTGCAACTGGCCTTTCCTGCTGGTCACCGCGGTGCGGTAACGCTCTATCATGGCCGGGACCTGTTCGCTCTGGTCCGGATGAACAATGAAAACGATTTCGTAATGTCGCATGCATTTCCCTATGGATTAGCCACCCGGGAATCGAACGGTGCGACGCGCTCGAACCAGTGCGGCAGGGTTGATCGAATTGTGGAATGAATCGGCCGCCGCAGGATCGCATTCGGGATTAATTCAGGGTTCAAATTCGACGATTCGAACCAGAATGATCCAGACGCATCTTCTTTCGACTTCAATGACGGCCGGTCAAGGATTTGAATTGTAACAAAAAACGGCAGTTACGCACAAGGACAGGACACGACGACAGGACACGGGGACCGGACACGAGGACCGGACACAAGGATCGGACGCATCGCCGCTGCGAGTCGCATGCTCCGGAAAGCGCGCGCGGTCCCCGTGGCCCGTGTGGCAGTACACCGGTGTGGGATAGTATGCTGGACCTTGCGCCTCCTCCAAGCCTGTGGCGGCGCTGGACACGCACCGAGAGGATCAATCCCACCGTGAACACTCGTGACCCTGCCACCGTTTCCCAATCCGTCGGCGCGCGTGTCGATGTCACCGAAAAGTCCGGTCCAGGCGGTCTGTCCGCTGCGGATGTGCTGCTTCGTTCCCTGCATGCCCGCGGCGTCGAATACCTGTTCGCAAATCCGGGCACCGATTTTCCTTCGATCATCGAAAGTTTTGCACAGGCCGCCGAAATCGGAACCGCACTGCCGCACCCGGTGCTGGTCCCCCACGAGAACGCGGCCGTTTCCATGGCACACGGCGCATACCTGGTGTCGGGCAAGCCACAGGCGGTCATGGTTCACGTCAGCGTGGGAACCGGCAACACCGTCAATGCCTTGATGAACGCCAGCCGCGACAACGTCCCGCTGTTGTTGCTGGCCGGCCGAAGTCCCGTCACCGAGTCCGGACCGCACGGCACGCGCAGCGGCGTCATCCACTGGGCCCAGGAGATGTTCGACCAGGCCGGCATGGTGCGGGAACTGGTGAAATGGGACTACGAGTTGCGCCGTCCCGATCAGGTCGGCGCCGTCACAGCACGCGCGGTGGAGCGTGCCATCAGCTCACCGCGCGGGCCGGTGTACCTGTCGCTGCCGCGCGAGCCGCTGGCCGCGGCCAGTCCCGAGGACCCGAACGCACTGCAGCCGCGCGAAATCCCCGCCCCTCCCCACCCGCAACCGCAGAGCGTCGCCAGACTGGCCGACTGGATCCTTGCGGCGGAGCATCCGCTCATCATCACCTCGAACTCCGGGCGCAGCGCCGGCGCCATGCGGGCACTGGCCCGTGTCGCCGAGCGTTTCGCGTTGCCGGTTGTCACCATGGCGGCGCGCAGCCTGTGCCTGCCCAGCGATCATCCTATGCTGCAGGGGGACCTGCCGGCGCCGTTGCTGCGCGACGCAGACCTGGTGCTGGTGCTCGAATGCGAAGTGCCGTGGATTCCGTCCGTTGTGTCGCCGCCAGCGGCTTGCCGCGTGGCGCACATCGGCGAGGATCCGGCGTTTTCCCGCTACCCGATGCGCAGCTTTCGCTCCGATTTGTCGATAACCGCAGACGCTGCCGTCGCACTGGCTGAACTGGAGCGCGCCCTGGAACAGCGACTCGCCCTGAAAAGCGCCGCGGCCACGGCGGCCAATGCCGCTGTTGCGTCACGGCGTGCTGCGCTGACGAAACGATCCGCTGAAATTCGCGCGCAGGCCATCGCTGAGTCGGATGCTATCGGTCGCGGCGGCGTGATCAAGCCGGCATGGATCAGCCGCTGTCTGGGCGAGGCAATCGACGAAGACGCCATCGTGATGAGCGAATACTGGCTACGCCTGCAGCATTGCCGGCGCGTTCAACCGGGAAGCTTCTTCGCCCTCAGCCCGGCCGGTGGCCTTGGCTGGGCGCTCGGCGCTGCGCTCGGCGCCAAACTCGTCGCGCCGGAACGCCTGGTGGTCGCGGCGATCGGCGATGGCGCCTACATGTTCGCCAATCCCACCGCCTGCCATTGGGTGGCGGCAGCGCACGACCTGCCCGTGCTCACTGTCGTTTTCAACAACCGGCTCTATGGCGCCGTAAAGAATTCCACCCTCAACATGTATGCCGGCGGCGCGGCGGCGCGGCGCGACGGGCGCGTCCTCGCGGACCTGGGTCCGGACACCGCATACGAGAGAATCATTGAAGCGCACGACGGCTACGGTGCGCGCGTCGAGTCGCCCGCGGACCTGCCGGGCGTGCTTGCCGAAGCGGTGCGCGTGGTGAAACAGGAAAAGCGCCAGGCGCTGGTCAACGTCATAGGCAGCTCTTGATGCCAGTGCGCGCTGCAGGACCGATTGAAGCAGCGCGCTTGCCCGCATAACGCGCTGCGCTCACACCGGATGTAACGCGCTCAGGCGAGTCTGCGCCGCCTCGACTCGAACAGGCAGACGCCGCTCGCCACCGACACGTTGAGGCTGCCCACGCTGCCGCCCATGGGGATGCGCACCAGAGCGTCGCAGGTTTCGCGCGTGAGACGCCGCATGCCCTCCCCTTCCGCACCGAGCACCCAGGCGATTGCCCCGGGAAGGTCCGCCTGGTAAAGAGTCTGTTCGGCCCGCTCATCCGCACCGACGATCCAGATGCTGCGCTCCTTCAGCTCCTTCAGCGCGCGCGCGAGATTGGTCACCATGTAATAGGGCATCACTTCCGCCGCGCCACTCGCCACTTTCGACACCGTGGCGCTCACACCTGCTGCGCGATCCTTGGGCGCCAGCACCGCATGCACGCCCGCTGCGTCCGCGACGCGCAGGCACGCCCCCAGGTTGTGCGGATCGGTGACGCCGTCGAGAACCAGCAGCAACGGCGGTTCGGTGAGTGAATCGAGGAGGTCTTCGAGGCTTTGCCGCGAGACGCTGACCTCCACCCGTGCCACGACGCCCTGGTGCCGGCCGCCACCCGCTATGCCGTCCATCCGCTTCGAGGCCACCTTCAGCAGGCGCACGCCCGCTTGCCCGGCCACCGCCTCCAGGTCGCGCGCCCGCGCATCGTTGCGCTCCTCGTCCAGAAACACTTCGATGACCGCCGCCGGCCGCGCGCGCAACTGCGCCAGTACCGCGTGAAAGCCGAATACCGCGCGCGTCTGGCTCATGCAATATTGTCAACTTTAGTGCATGAAAGTCCCCATTCCGCGGATTTTTTCATAACATTCATATATCACATTATATATCGGTCAACGCGATTTTCCGGTGCTTTTCCGCGCCGGCGGCCGACTCTGTGTCCGAGCCGGCGTCCGGTTCTGCGTCTCGGTCTGCGGATCGGGCTCGACCGGCACGAAGTCCATTCGGCTCGTGTCCATATCCACCCGCACGATGCGTATCTTGACCCGGTCGGACAGCCGGTAGCGTTTGCCCGTGCGCTCGCCGAGCAATGTGTGGCGAGCCGGGTCGTACTGAAAGTAGTCCTTGCCGAGTTCCGAAATGTGCACCAGTCCTTCGACGTAGACTTCGTCCAGCGCGACAAAGACGCCGAAACTCGTCACGGCGGAAATCGAACCTTCGAACTCCTCGCCGACTCTGTCGCGCATGTAATAGCACTTCAGCCACTGGACCACGTCGCGGGTGGCATCATCGGCGCGGCGTTCGGTCTCGGAACTGTGCTTGCCCAGATCGGTCCAGTCACCGGCGTTGTATTTCGCGCCGTTGACGACCGCCTTGATGGCCCGGTGCACGAGCAAATCCGGGTAGCGCCTGATCGGCGAAGTGAAGTGCGTATAGGACTCGTACGCAAGGCCGAAATGGCCGACGTTCTTCGGGCTGTACATCGCCTGCTTCAGGGAACGCAGCAGTACCGTCTGCAACAACTGCACGTCCGGGCGGTGCTTCACCGAATCGAGCAGCCTGGCGTAATCCTTGGCCTTGGGCTTGTCACCGCCGCCGAGGTCCAGGCCAAAGCCCTTGAGGAATTCCCGCAGCGCCGTCAGTTTCTGCGAGGTCGGCCCTTCGTGTATCCGGTAGAGCGCCGGATGCTCGTGCTCCGCCAGGTAACCCGAGGCGCAAACGTTCGCCGCAAGCATGCATTCCTCGATGAGCTTGTGCGCCTCGTTGCGCTCCACGCGAACGATTTTTTCCAGCCGCTCCTTATCATCGAACCGGAACTCGGTCTCTATGGTTTCGAAATCGATGGCGCCGCGCCGCGCCCTTGCCTTCAGGAGGATGCGGTACAGTTCCTCGAGTGCCTTGAGGCGCGGCATCAGCTCGCCCAGTTTGCGCGCATCGTCGCCCGCGGGATCGGACAATGCCGCGGCAACCACCGTATAAGTGAGCCGGGCGCGCGAACGCATGACCGCAGGGTAAAAGCGATAGATCTTGATGTCACCATTGGCCGCGATAGACATGTCGCAGACCACGCACAGACGGTCCACGTCGGGATTGAGGGAGCACAGCCCGTTCGACAAGCGCTCCGGCAGCATCGGAATCACGCGCCGCGGGAAATAGACGGAAGTGCCGCGCTCCCGGGCCTCCAGATCAAGCGGGTCGGCATGCTGCACGTAGTGGCTGACATCGGCGATGGCGACGATAAGGCGGTAACCCGCTCCGCCCCTGGAATAGCGCTCGCAGAAGACCGCGTCATCGAAATCTTTCGCCGTTTCACCGTCGATGGTCACCAGCGCGAGATCCCGCAGATCCTCGCGGCCTTCGTAGTCCTGCGTGGCCGGCACCGCCGGGAAACGCGCCGCGATCGCCTTGGCCCTGGCCGAAAATTCGAATGGCAGGGCGTGCTTGCGCAGCGCGATCTCCACCTCTATGCCCGGATCGGTGGCATTGCCCAGCACCTCTACCACACGGCCTACGGGTTGTGTATGCGTATCCGGCCAGGTGGTGATTTCGACCACGACCACCTGTCCGGGCGTGGCGCCCGCCGTGTCGCCGGCGGGAACAAGAATGTCCTGGCTGATGCGGCGATCGGAGGCGATGACGAAGAAAAACTCCTTCTGCTCCAGGCTGCCTACCACCCGGGAATGGGCGCGCTCGAGCACTTCGACGATCGAGCCCTCCCGCCTGCCGCGTCTATCGGTTCCCGACTCGCGCACCATCACCCGGTCGCCATGCAGCACACGCCGCATTTCCCGCGGGTTCAGATACAGGTCGTCTCCGCCTTCGTCGGGCACCACGAACCCGAAGCCGTCCGGATGGCCCTCCACCCTGCCGGCAACAAGATCGAGCTTGGTGGACACCAGGATGGCGCCCTTGCGATTGCGCAGGATCTGCCCCTGGCGTTCCATCGCTGCCAGGCGCTTGTCGAAGGCGTCGCGTTCCGCGCGGGTGATGCCGACCAGCCGCGCCAGGTCGTCGTCGGTCAGCGGCACGCCTTCAGCGGCCAGCGCCTCCAGGATGAACTCGCGGCTCGAAATCGGCGATTCGTAGCGCGCCGACTCCCGTTCAAAATGTGGATCGAGATGCGGATCCTTTTGTTGCCCTGTTAGTGGATATTTTCGTTGCCCGCTGCCGGGCTTTTTCATTGACAAAATCGTGACTTCCTATAGAATTGCGCGCCTTGGGACGCGGCTGTTTTTTGAGGTTCCGGCGTTCCGGCAGGCCCAGGTGGCGAAATTGGTAGACGCACCAGCTTCAGGTGCTGGCGGTGGCAACACTGTGGGGGTTCGAGTCCCTTCCTGGGCACCAAGCGACGGCAAGTGGTTGAGCGGGCAGGAGTCGGTTGAACCTGCACCCTGCACCCTGACCGCTGACGATATCACGGCATCGGCGACAATGCGTGGCATGTCAGTGCGCCTTAGCTGCGGTTCCGATCACTCCCGTGTCTCCAGACGGGTCCGGGCAACACCTGCGGATCGTCGCAGTGGCCCCATCGCGCAGCGGTTCAGGTGGAACTGGCAAACCCGCCGTCTATGACGATGATTTCGCCGGTGACAAAACGATTCGCCTGAATGAGCGTCATCATGGTCTCGGCGACATCGTCGGCGGTAACGCAGCGTTTCAGAGGCGTCTGTTTCGCGCGCCTGTCCATCAGGTCGCGATACTTGTCCTTCAGCATGCGCTCCATCCAGTCGCCCTCCATCCAGCCCGGCGCGACCGCGTTGACGCGAATCTCGGGTCCCAGGTTGTAGGCAAGCGTCTTGGTCAGGTTCACCACCGCAGCCTTGCTCGCCGCATACGGGAGCGACTGCGGACCCGGCCGCAATCCGACGATGCTGGCGGTATTGACGATGCAGCCGCGTCCGGCGGCCTTCAGCATGGGAACAGCCGCGCGCGTGACGAGAAAAATGCTGCGCACGTTCACGGCAAAAACGCGATCCCACTCCTCGATCGAAATCGAATCCAGATCCTTCGGCTTCATGCTGGTGGTGGTGCCTGCATTGTTGATCAGAACATCGAGGCGCCCGAACTTGCCGGCTATGGCTTTGAACATTTCCAGAACACCTGCCTCTTCGCTGACATCGCAGCGCTGCAGCAAGACTTCGGCCCCCAGCGCGCGCGCCCGGGATGCGGTCTCGTTCGCGGCCGCCTCGCTGCGGCTGTAGTTGACAACCACGTCATAACCGGCGCGCGCCAGTGCAATCACGGCGCTGCGGCCGATGCCGGTGGCGGCGCCGGTTACCAGTGCTACAAGTTTCTTGTCTGCGGTGGACATTGTCGGGACCTCGTTGTTCCAGGGTTCCAGGGTTCCAGGGTTCCAGCTGCGGTTACAGGCCGAGAATCCGCTCGGCATTCCGATGGAAGATCTTTTCCATGACGGCATCGGAGTAACCAAGCTCCCCCCATTCCTTCAGAATGCGCCCGTATGGCAGGCTGGGGTAGTCGCTGCCGAACATGATCTTGTCCTGCAGGCGCGCGCGCATATCGACCTTCAGCGAGGCCGGAAAGTACTTGGGTGCCCAGCCCGACATTTCCCAGAACACGTTGCCCTTGTGCAGCGCCACCGCTGTGGTCTCGTCCACCCAGGGCCAGCCGGGATGGGCCATGACAATTTTCAGGTCTGGAAAATCGGCTGCGAGATCATCGATCGATGAAGGATGGGCATGGCGAACACGCGCCCCCATGCCCCCCGGCATCCCCGCCCCCATTCCGGTTGTGCCGACATCGATCATGACCGCCGCCTTGAGTTCGTTGATCACCTCGAAGAGCGGGTAATAACGACGGTCATTGACGGAGAAGTGCTGCATGATGGGATGGAAGTGGAAACCCAGCATCCCCAGTTCCGTGACTGCTTTCTTCACTTGCTGAATCGCTATTTCGCCCTTGGCGGGCTCGACCGCCCCCCAGGCCTGGATGATGCGCTGTGGATGGCGTTGCCACATCTGGTGCACATATTCGTTGGTGCACGGCGGCGTGGCGATGGTGGTTTCCAGGTCGAGCGCAACCAGCACCGCCTCGACACCGGCATCGGTGAACTCGCGGACGACTTCGTCCTCGGACTTGGCGGTCCAGCCGCGATTCCAGTACTTCGCCAGCGCCTCTACATACGGTCCCTGGCAGTCGATCCAGGTCTGTGTGCCGGGATAACAATGCAGATCGATGATGCGCATGACCACTCCTGATTTCCGGCTTACGCCGCGCGTTCCTGCTCGAGTTTCCTCGCGACCATCTCCATCAGCGCTTTTTTTGACACCTTGCCAAAGGTCGAGACCGGAAAATCTCCCAGTATCTCGATACGCTCGGGCAACTTGAATCTGGCGATTTCCTTGGCCGTCAGGAATGCGACCAGTTCACCGAGCGCAATCGACTGCCCCTTGCGCAGGACGAGGCAGGCGCACATTTTCTCGCCGAGGTTCGGGTCCGGCATGGAGACGCAGGCCACATTCTGTACCGCGGGATGCATCAGTATCAGGTTTTCGATTTCCTCTGCGCTGATTTTCTCCCCGCCGCGATTGATCAGGTCTTTCTTGCGGCCCTCCACGACATAATTTCCGGACGGGTGCTGGCGCATCAGGTCGCCGGAGCAATAAAAACCATCCGCCGTGAATTGCCTTGCGTTGTAATCCGGAACGCCGAAATAACCTCGCAGTGTGTACGGTCCGCGGCAGGTCAGTTCGCCGGTCTCGCCGGGTGCAACTTCCCGTCCTTCATCGTCGACCAGGCGGATTTCATCGTCCTCGCAGATCGGACGGCCGCAGGTCTCCAGCCGCACCTCTTCCGGGTCGTCGAGGCGCACGAACATGATCAACCCCTCCGACATGCCGAAATTTTCCTGGACAGTGACACTCGGTATCAGTTGTTTGGTGCGAATGCGGACTTCCGGCTGCATGCGCTGCCCGCCGCTCTGGATGACGCGCATCGAAGACAGGTCGTACTTGCCGATGGCGGGATCGTTGATCAGGCGTATCAGCAAGGCAGGCACGACCTTGAGATGGGTAACCCGGTTCTGCTCGATCAGGCGGAACAGGTCTTCGGGCCGGGTGCTTGCCGAGAGCACGACCCTGGCGCCGTTGAACATGAATCCCTGCAGGCCGGGACAGGCAAGCGGGAGATTGTGCGCGATAGGCAATGCGAGTAACAGCACCGAGTCGGGTTTCACCGCGCATACCGCCGCAGCTATCCTGGAATTGAAAGCGTAGTCGTTATGGGTGCGCGGAATCAGCTTGGGGATCCCGGTCGTGCCACCGGACAACTGGAATATCGCCGGGTCGCCCGGATTGATCTCGATGCGGCGCAGATCCTCTCGCGACCGCGTGGCGGGTTTCTCGATGAGTTCCGTAAGCGAAAGGAACCCGGCGGGAGCTTTACCCAGCACGATGCCGAACTTGACTGACGCACACTGTTTTTGAACCCGTGAAACCATCTCGGCAAAATCAAAATCCCCCTGCCTGTCCGGCGTAACGCAAGCTGCGGCGCCAGACAGCGCCGCAAACTGGCTCACTTCCAGGTATCGATGGGTGGCCAGCGCCGCAATGGGAATCGCCCCGATTTTCTGTAGCGCAAAGTAAAGGAACACGAATTCGATGACATTCGGCAGTTGCACCACGACGCGATCGAGGTTTCCCAGTCCTGCGTCGAGCAGATTCAGGGCGAGCGTGTCGGACTGCCGGTCCACATCCGCGTAAGTAAATTCCCTGCCGCGATCGACAAACGCCACCCGGCCGGCGTTCTCGCGAAATATGACGGCAAACTCTGCTGCGAGAGACTGATCCCGCCAGTAGCCCTTTTCACGATAGCGCCGGGCGAACTCCGGTGGAAAAGGAACGACGCCATTGAGCATGACTCTCTCCTCCTAGGCCGCGAACCGGGCGGCCGCGTCCCACCCGCAACGATGAAGGCGGATTGGATGTGTCAAGAATGTGAACAGGGTCAGCGTCATTCACGTTTCATTTCGGTGTCAATGCGACTGGGGCGGGAATCGGAACGACGCAAACAGGGACCTTACTGCGAGCAGCGGTTAAGGCCGCCTTGTCGCACGCAACTGCTCGGGGGACATCAATTCGTATTTCTCGAAAGGCTGATGAATCCACGGGCTGTCGGCAAGATAATGCACGTAGTAGTCCGGCTCATAGGTCGAGCACGATTTGTACCAAAGCACGGCGGTGCGCAACTCACTGATTGTGGGATGTTGTCGCAGCATATGGCGCTTGACTACATCGAGCGTCACCCCCGAATCGACAAGATCGTCGACCACCAGCACCTTGTCCCCGAGGACCGGGGTCGTCATTGTCAGGTGTTCGGCGACGGTAATTTCGCCGCGCACGGTGCCGGCCTCGCCTCTGTAGGACTGTGTGGACATGATTGCCAGGGGCGTTTCGAAAATCCGCGACAACGTATCGCCTACCCGAAGTCCCCCCCGGGCGACGCACAGGATCTGATTGAATCTCCAACCGGAATCGAGGATCTTGACTCCCAGCTCCTCGATCGAGTCATGGTAGTCGGTCCAGCTGACATGCAGATCGGCCATGGCGCCTCGACCCCTCCTCTCAGTTAAACGGATGCCTCAACACAATCGTCTCTTCGCGCTCGGGCCCTGTGGATATCATGTCCACCGGTACGCCGCAAAGTGCCTGTATCCGCTCCAGATAGGCGCGCGCCTGGGATGGAAGCTCCGGGTATTTCTTCGTGCCGACGGTACTGCCGCGCCAGCCGGGCATGGTCTCGTATACAGGCTTGCAGCGGGCGGCATCCTCGGCGCAAAGCGGCAGCAGTTGATGTTCAACGCCATCCATGACGTAACCGGTGCAGATGTTCACCTGCTCGAAGCCATCCAGCA
This sequence comes from Betaproteobacteria bacterium, assembly GCA_009693435.1. The sequence goes on from SHXF01000011.1 coordinate 45,727, forward strand.
CATCCAGCTTGGTAATGCAGATGCCGGACACGCCGTTGATCTGCACAGAGCGGCGCAACGCCGCTGCATCGAACCAGCCGCAGCGGCGCGGCCTGCCGGTCACCGACCCGAATTCATTCCCCCGCGCGCGCAACAATTCACCGGTGGCGTCCTCCAGTTCGGTAGGAAACGGCCCTGAACCCACGCGTGTGTTGTAAGCCTTGGTTATGCCGAGCACGTAGTGCAGCATCTGCGGCCCGACACCCGCGCCGGCGGCCGCTGCCCCGGCTACGGTATTGCTGGAAGTGACGAACGGGTAGGTTCCGTGATCGACGTCCAGCAGCGTTCCCTGCGCACCCTCGAATAGCAGGCTCTTGCCCGCCTTGTGCGCTTCGTACAGCGCCTTGGAGACGTCGGCGACGAGCGGTTTGAGGCGTGGCGCGAGCGCCAGTGCTTCATCGCGCACTTTGGCACCATCGACCGCCTGTACGCCAAAATACCTGGTCAGCACGAAATTGTGGAAGTCGAGCAGTTCGGCGAGCTTGGCTTCGAATCTGGCCGGTGCGAACAGGTCCCGAAGGCGGATTGCGCGTCGCGCAACCTTGTCTTCGTACGCGGGCCCAATCCCTCGTCCGGTTGTGCCGATCTTGCCGGCACCCTTGGCTGCTTCGCGCGCCTGATCGATGGCAATGTGATAGGGCAGGATAAGCGGACATGCCTCGCTCACCTTGAGCCTGGACAGCACGTCCACGCCGGCCTGTTCAAGTTCGTCGATCTCCTGCAGCAATGCCGATGGCGACAACACCACCCCGTTGCCGATATAGCAGGCGACGCCCGCACGCAGTATCCCGGAGGGAATGAGCCGCAAGATGGTCTTGCGCGTGCCGATGACCAGCGTGTGGCCGGCATTGTGTCCGCCCTGAAAGCGCACCACGCCCTGGGCATGGTCGGTGAGCCAGTCGACGACTTTGCCCTTGCCCTCATCACCCCACTGCGTTCCGATTACGACTACGTTTTTTTCCATTGTCTTGCGCCAGAATCCCGCTGAGCACGCGGTTGCGGTGAATTTACAGTCTCTGTATTGTCCATCGGCCGCCGCGCTTCTTCAGCTGCCGGTCGCATCCTGATTCGACGCGCGTTTCGCGATGGCCCGGCAGATCGGTTATTACTGTCTGCCCCCTGCTTCGAAGCCTTTCCACCATCACAGCCAGCTTGGGATCACGGGAATGCGGCGCAAGTATGGCAGGCGGTTCGCGTATGGCGGGCATCGCCAGAGCCAGTTCCCGCAGATCCATGCTGAATCCGGTGGCCGGCCGTGCGCGTCCGAATGCCTTCCCTACTTCGTCGTAACGCCCGCCCAGGGCAAGCGCATTGGCTATGCCCGGTGCGTACGCCGCGAATACCACACCGCTATGGTAGTGGTACCCCCGCAAGTCCGCCAGATCGATGGTGACCGGATAATCACCCCCGCGCGCAAGGCTGCGCAGTTGCCGCAGCGCCACCTGGATTTCCGGATACTTCGGCAGATGCGCCGCGGCACCGCGCAGCACGGTTACATCTCCGTACAGTTCGGGGAGCAGCAGCAGTGCGTTCCGCGTAGTGACGCCCAGACGGCGCGTTATCTGGCGCAATTCGGGCACGTCCTTCGCCGCCAGCGCAGCATACAGGCCGGTTTCAAGTTCGCTATCGACGCCGCCACGGCGGCACAGCGAACGAAAAATCGCGACGTGGCCCAGATCCATGCGTGCGTCGGCAATCCCGCACGCAGCGAGTGCGTGGAACAGCAACTGCTGGATTTCAGCGTCGCTCTCGATACCCGCGTGGCCGTAGATCTCGGCGCCAATTTGCAGCGGCTCCCTCGTTGAATTCAGCCCACGGGGACGCGTGTGCAGCACGCTGCCGCAATAGCACAGCCTGGTTACGCCTTTCCGGTTCAGCAGGTGGGCATCGATGCGCGTCACCTGCGGCGTGATGTCGGCGCGGACCCCCATCATTCTGCCCGACAGCTGGTCGACGAGCTTGAAGGTGCGCAGGTCCAGGTCATGACCGGTTCCGCTGAGCAGCGATTCCAGATACTCCAGCAGCGGTGGAATCACCAGCTGGTATCCGTAAACCCGGAACAGTTCCAGCAGCCGGCTGCGGCAGCGCTCGATGCGCTCCGCGGCCGGCGGAAGGATGTCTTCTATGTTTTCCGGCAATACCCAGTTGCGCATATTCACTTCGAGAGGTAGAGCAAGATCAATCCGGCAACCATGGAAGTCAGGCCGAAAAACCGGATCTGTCCGTCGTTCAGGCCGATGATCCGCCTGAACGTCTCGCGCCACGCGCTGGGAAACAGGAAAGGGAGCAGGCCTTCGATCACGAGCATCAAAGCGAACGCCATGAACAACGTCCCGCCCATGCCGCAGCCTACTTGGTGCCCTTGCCCGGGTTCTTCAGGTACTTGAAAAACTCCGACGACGGTTCGAAGACGAGCACATCGGACTTGTTTCTGAACCCGGTGCGGTAGGCCTCGAGACTGCGGTAAAAGCTGTAGAACTCGGGATTCTGACTGAACGCCTGCGCGTAGACAGCGGAGGCCTTGCGGTCGCCCTCGCCCTTTACGCGCTGGGCCTCCCGGTACGCTTCGGCAATGATGACCTCGCGCTCCTTTTCCGCCTCGGCACGTATCTTTTCACCCTCCGAGAAGCCGTTGGAGCGCAATTCCGCGGCAACGCTCTTGCGCTCGGCTTCCATGCGGCGGTAAACCGATTCGCTCACTTCCTGCGGCAGTTCCACCCGTTTCAGGCGCACATCGAGGATGGCGACGCCGATGCGCGCAGCGTCGTCTTCGACCTTTGCCCGCACGGCCTGCATCAGCTTGTCGCGCTCACCCGAGACAACATCGTGCACGGTGCGTTTGCCGAACTCTTCGCGCAACGCCGCATTCACCGTCTGCGACAATCGGGTGTGGGCGCGCTGTTCGTCACCCTGGACGCTGACGTAGTACTGCTTGATGTCCGCGATCCGCCATTTGACGAACGAGTCCACCAGCATGTTTTTCTTTTCAGAGGTGATGAAGCGCTCCGTGTCCGGTGTGTCAAGCGTGAGAATGCGGTTGTCGAAATAGCGCACGTTCTGGATCAACGGCCATTTGAAATGTATTCCCGGCGCGGTAATCAGTTCGGTGATTTCCCCGAGCTGGAACACCAGCGCCTTCTGACGCTGATCCACGGTGAAGAGCGACATGCTGACAAGGACCAGCACGACTGCGATGACTGCTACGATGGGACCGGTACGAGCGTTCATTGGCGCGGCTCCCTTTCCCGGGCGCGCAGCGCATCACGCGATCGGGGTCCCGGGCCGGTTTCAGGGGCCGCCGATGGTTCAACCGCAGGCCTGGCAGGCAGCGCATCAGGGGCGAGCGCCGTACCCGACTGCTGCATCAGCTTGTCCAGGGGCAGGTATAGCATCTGGCTACCCGCCCGGACGTCGACCATGATCTTGCTGGTGGAACTGAGGATCTGCTGCATGGTGTCGATATACATCCGGTCCCGCGTAACGGCAGGCGCCTTGGTGTATTCCGAAAGCACCTGGTTGAAACGCGACGCCTCGCCCTCGGCATTGGCCACGACACGCTGGCGATAGCCGTTCGCTTCTTCCTGCAGGCGCGAGGCTGATCCGCGCGCTTTGGGAACCACGTCATTGAAATAGGCCTGTCCTTCGCTCTTCTGCCGCTCCAGATCCTGCTTTGCGCGGACTGCGTCGTCGAACGCGGCCTGCACCTGCTCCGGCGGTTGTGCGTTCTGCATGGTTATCTTGCTGATCGCGATGCCGGTCTTGTAGCGGTCAAGTATTTCCTGCGTCAGTTTCTGCGCCGCGATCGCGATCTGTTCGCGGCCCTCGTAGAGCACGAAGTCCATCTTGCTCTGGCCGACAATTTCGCGAATGGCGGTTTCGGCAGCCTGCAGCACGGTATCCTCCGGGCGGCGATTGTTGAACAGGTAATCCATGGGGTCCTTCAAGACATACTGCACGGCGAACTGGATATCGATGATGTTCTCATCGTCTGTCAGCATCAGCGACTCGCGCAGAACCTTGGTCTTGACGTTGTTGCGATAACCGATTTCCACCGTGCGCACGCCGGTCAAATCCACAATTTCGTGGCTTTGCACCGGATATGGGATGCGCCAGCGCAAGCCTGCGTTCGTGACTTCGGAGAACTTGCCGAAAGTCAGCACAACACCGCGCTGGCCCTCAACCACGATATAAAAACCGCTGGCAAGCCACACCAGCAGTACCAGGCCGACGAGGAGAATCGCCCCGCCGCCCAATTGGCGCATGCTCGGCGAATCGCCGGCCGGGCCGTTTCCGCCGGCGCGACGTTTGCCGAACAGATTGTTCAGCTTCCGGTTGAAATTGCGCCACATTTCATCGAGGTCGGGCGGGCCTTGGTTATCACCCCCGCCGCCGCCCCGCTTGCCCCACTGTGGGTCGTTAAGCGACATGACGTCCTATGCCGTTCGGCTTTGTATGGATTGAATTAATGGATTGTTGTCTCGAGGCCGCCGCCTCGATCAGGGCTTGGCGCAAGTACGCCACACCGTCTGCAGTCTTTGCGCTCAGACGAACCCGGCAGATTTTACCATACTCATCACGGTCGAATCCGGTCTCCCCGCCATTAAGATCGATCTTGTTCCAGACCAGCAACTGCGGTATATCGCTGGCGCCGATTTCGACCAGCACCTGGTTGACTTGCTCGACCTGCGCGTCGCGCACTTCGCTGGTCGCATCGACCACGTGCAGCAGCAGATCCGCCTGTATTGTCTCTTCCAGAGTGGCGCGAAATGCCGCGACCAGCGTAGTCGGGAGTTCACGAATGAATCCCACCGTGTCGGAGATCACGATGTTGCCGGCTTCCGGCAGGTAGAGGCGGCGCGACTTGGTGTCCAGCGTGGCAAACAACTTGTCCGCAACATACGTACCGGCATGGGTCAGCGTATTGAACAGCGTGGACTTGCCGGCGTTGGTGTAGCCGACGAGGGACACGGACAGGATGCCGGCGCGACTCCTGCTCCGGCGCTGGACATCGCGCTGGCGTTTGAGGCGGCTGAGTTTTTCCTTGACGACCTTCATCCGATCGGACAACAACCGGCGATCCACCTCAAGCTGGGTTTCGCCGGGCCCGCCGCGCAGGCCAATGCCGCCGCGCTGCCGCTCCAGATGTGTCCAGCCACGTATGAGGCGCGTGGATATATGTTCGAGATTAGCCAGTTCGACCTGAAGTTTGCCCTCGTGGCTCTGGGCACGAAGGGCAAAGATGCCTAGAATCAGGCTGGTCCGGTCCAGTACGCGGCATTCCAGGGCCTTCTCGATATTACGTTCCTGCGCCGGAGAAAGTGGATGGTTGAATACGACCAGTTCCGCACCCTGCAGAATGAGCTGCAGCCTGATTTCCTCTACCTTGCCCTTGCCGGCGAAGTGCGTCGGATCCGGCCGTCCGCGCTTCCCCTGCACAACAGAACGGGGATTCATGCCTGCGCTCATAGCAAGCACCCGCAGTTCCTCCAGGCTTTCGGCGAATCCGGGCTCGCCAAAATCGATGCCCACCAGAACCGCGGCTTTGCCGCCCGTAGGGCGGTCAAACATCCGGAAAATGGCCCCGCGGGCGGGGCTTGGACGGCATCAGGGCTCGGGCGGAGCGTCGATGGCGAAATTGACAGCGCGCGACGGCACGACAGTGGAAATTGCGTGTTTGTACACCATCTGGGTGACCGTGTTCTTGAGCAGGACGACATACTGGTCGAAAGATTCGATCTGGCCCTGCAACTTGATGCCGTTGACCAGATAGATCGAAACCGGTATATGCTCCTTGCGAAGCGCGTTCAGGAATGGATCTTGTAGCAATTGTCCTTTGCTGCTCATGGGTTGCCCCCGAGATTCTTTTGCAGAGTCCCTACTGTAATCAATTTCCGCTCCGTTGCCAATGACCATTCCTGAAGTGTGCATCGATCAGGCGGGTTTGGGCGCATAGGGATTCCTGCCGGCGCGCAACTCGATGCGCAGCGGCGTGCCTTCGAGGTGAAATGTCTTCCGGAAAACCCCTTCAAGATAACGGCGATAACTTGCCGGGACCGCATCGAGCGATGAGCCGTGAATCACGATCATGGGAGGATTTCTGCCGCCCTGGTGAGCATAGCGAAGTTTCGGTCGCCGCATGCCGTCGCGCGGCGGTGCCTGTCGCTCCACGGCATCGATCAGGGTGCGGGTCAGTCGCGGCGTCGACAGGTTCGCCATCGCCGCCGCATACGCTTCGTCTACGGAAGCGAGCAACGGATCGATTCCATCCCGCTGCAGCGCGGAGATATAGTGAAAGCGTGCATAGGACAGGAAGTGCAGTTTGCGCGCGAGGCCGTGCTTCACCTGCTCGCGATCGTAGGCTGCGAGGCCGTCCCATTTGTTCACTGCAACCACCAGCGCCCTGCCCCGTTCGACTATGAACCCGGCAATATGCGCGTCCTGCTCGGCAATGTCCTGCCGGGCATCGAGCACCAGTATCACCACGTTGGCGTCTTCGATGGCTTGAAGCGTCTTCACGACGGAGAATTTTTCCACCGCTTCGAACACCTTGCCGCGCCGGCGCACGCCTGCGGTGTCTATGAGCGTGTATTCGCGTCCGCGCCATGAAAAGTCGACATGGATGCTGTCACGCGTGGTTCCGGGTTCGTCGAATGCAATGACGCGGTTCTCGCCGACCAGGGAGTTCACCAGGGTCGATTTGCCGACGTTCGGTCGCCCGACAATCGCCACTTTCGGACGCATGCTCTCCCGATCGTCGTCCACTCCGACCGGGAATCCTTCCAGCACACCTTCGATCAGTTCCCGCACCCCTTCTCCGTGCGCCGCCGAGATCGGATGCGGGTGGCCCAGGCCAAGTTCGTGAAATTCCGCAACGGCGACATCTCCATTCAGACCTTCTGCCTTGTTGACTGCGAGTTGCACGGGCCGCCCTATGCGCCTGAGTTCCTCGGCGATCTTGCGGTCCTGAAACGTGAGCCCTTCGCGCGCATCGGTTATGAAAATCACGCCGTCTGCTTCGGCGATCGCCGTCCGGGTCTGCCTGGCCATTTCCGCGAATATGCCGCTCTTGGCTCCGGGTTCAAGCCCGCCAGTGTCCACGACGAGAAAGGCGCGATCTCCGGACCTGCCGCCGCCGTAGTGGCGATCGCGCGTCAACCCGGGCAGGTCGGCCACCAGCGCGTCCCGTGTCTTTGTCAGCCGATTGAACAGCGTCGACTTGCCGACGTTGGGGCGGCCCACGAGAACAAGAATGGGTTTCATTATGTGCGGGAAAATCCGAAAAATCCGACACCGGGAGGTTCCGGGCAATGCGATCGGCCCTGCGCCGGCACAGCTCAGCGTTCGCTCGTGGTACTGATGCTAATTGGTGCTGAACGCGTACAGCCCGCCGTTGCGCGTCTGGACCAAAAAGGCGCTTTCCATTGGCGTGAGGAATGCGGCGACAGGACTGCCATCGGTTGCGACGCGCGCGACAATCTGGCCATTGTCGCGCGACAGGAAGTGGACGTAGCCCTGTACATCCGCCACTGCAATCACCTGCCCAAGAGACAGAGGGGTGGTGAGGTTGCGCCGGAACAGCCTGTCCTGCTTCCAGACGCTGCTCCCGCCCGCGCGGTCCAGCGCGTGGACCGCTCCTGCGTCGTCGCTGACAAACACGTAGCGAACATCCACCGACAGTCCCGAAGTAGTCGACATATCGCGCGCCCAGAGCGGGTTGCCGTTCGAAATGTCAAAACACGCTACGCGCCCCTGATACGCTGCGGCACAGACCTCGCGCTCGCCCAGCGCCGCTTGTCCAACGACGTCGGTGACCCGCTCAAGTTCGTTTGCCCCGCGAGGCAAAGCAACGGTGGCCTCCCAGCGCGCGCCCCCGTTTGCGAGGGACAGTGCAACCAGCTTACCACCGGGAAAACCGGCAATCGCCAGGCCGCGCCCGATGGCAACCCCGACCGGGCTGCGGATGACGAGCGGTGTTCCAGCCCTTTGATAGACCCATCGACGCTTGCCGTCCCGGGAGTCAAACGCAAAAATCCTGCTGTCCACGCTGCGCACCAGTACCAGGTCGCCTGTTATTGCAGGAGCCGACAGCACTTCGCTGGACACGCGCGCGCGCCAGCGAAGCGAACCGCTGTCCACGTCCAGCACAATCACCTCTCCTTCGCCGGTTCCGACAGCTACCAGTGCTGAATCCGCACCCACGCCACCTGTCAGGGGGGCGCCCACATTGGTCCGCCACAGCACCTTGCCGGAGTCAGAGTCAATCCGGATCACGGTGCCGTCGGCCGCAGCCGCGTAAACATTCCGGGCAACGACCGCCGGTGTGAATGTGGCGGTACCCGCCGCACCTACATTAGCCTGCCAAAGCGTCCGCACGGCCAGCGTGTTCTTCAACTCGCCCAACTCGGCCATCTTCCCCTTGGCCGCCGGGCGAAACCACTCCACCGGATTGAGTGGTACGTTCGAGCAACCGCCAACCAGTGCCGTTGCCAGAACCCAAGCAAACCTCATCAGGCGCCCCCGAGTGCGTCGAGCTTGAACTTGATCGATTCGCGCAGCGCTGTATCGCCGGTTTCGGCCTTTTCAAGTGCACTCTTATAGGCCGCAACTGCTTCCACAGGTTTGTTCTGCGCTGCGAAGATGTCACCGCGCATGGCAGGCACGAGGCTCTCGAAACCCTTGGCCGGAGGAGGATCCAGAACTTTCAGGGCTTCATCGAATGCGCCATCGTCGATCGATGCGCTTGCCAGACGCAATCGTGCAATCCAGCGGACTTCATCATGCTTGGCGTGATCGACCGCCCACTGCAGTTGCGCTCGGGTTGTCTTGAGGTCTCCCGACTGGAAATGCGCTCTTGCCGATACGAGCGCAGCCAATGGCGCAAACGCCGTCCCCGGAAATTTCTCAAGAATGGTGCCTGCTGCATCCCTGAGCGCTTTGAGGTCATTGGCACGGGCTGCCTTTTGGACCGTGTCAAAATACATTCCCGCCTCTGCCGCCTGCGAGCGCTGGTGCCAGCGCCAGCCGTTCCATGCAGCCAGCACCAGCAGCGCGGCAATAACAAGAGCGAAAACCAGATTGCCGTATTGCTTCCACCATGCCTTCAATTCGGCAAGTTGTTCCTGTTCCTCAAGATCGTATGTAGCCATCTCTCTTATCCTGTTATCGGACCCTGCAGCGTTGAATTTTCCGGATCGGCGAACAGCGCATCGCTAACCGCATCGGCCAGCATGTCGAGGCTGACCCGGAACTGTGGTCGTTCGTCGCGAAGCGGCTTGACGGTAGCTTCAGCGGCACCTGCTTCTTCGTCGCCGATGATTACCGCGAGCGGCGCGCTGCTCGCGTCGGCTTTCTTCATCTGAGCCTTGAAGCTGCCTCCGCCGCAGTGGTGGACCACCGACAGGCCAGCGCCGCGCAGTGTTTCTGCGACCCGGAATGCGAAACGAGCCGCCTGTTCTCCCTGATTCACCAGATAGACATCCGGCACCGACGGCTCGGCCGCCGCACCCGCATCCTCCAGCAATGCAAGCAACCGCTCCATACCCATGGCCCAGCCGCACGCCGGTTGAGGCTTTCCCCCAATCTGCGGAAAAAGACCATCATAACGGCCTCCCGCGCATACCGTACCCTGTGCGCCGAGCCGGTCGGTGACCCACTCGAACACGGTGAGATTGTAGTAATCCAGCCCCCGGACCAGCCGCGTGTTTATCTCATAGGGCAAGGCGGCTTCCTTCAATATCGCCTGCACGCCTTCGAAATGCTTCAGCGATCCATCACCGAGGGTTTCAAGCAGCCTTGGCGCGCCCGCGATCAGTTCCTGCATCGCCGGATTCTTGCTGTCAAGCACGCGAAGCGGATTGCTGCCGAGCCGTCTGTGCGAGTCTTCGTCCAGGTCTGAAGCGTGCGATTCGAGATAATCGACAAGAGCACTTCGATAGGCTTCACGCTCGTCGGCCGAACCCAGTGAATTCAATTGCAGCCTGATTCCGGTCAGGCCCAGATCGTCCCAGAGACGCGCGCACATCAGCAGCAACTCTGCGTCGATGTCCGGGCCGGGGTATCCGAGCGTTTCGGCACCGACCTGGTGGAACTGACGATAGCGGCCCCTCTGCGGGCGTTCGTGCCGGTACATCGGGCCCATGTAATAGAGGCGCTGAGGGCTGCCATAGAGCAGGTTGTGCTGGATCGCCGCTCGCACGGTGGAGGCTGTCGCTTCCGGTCGCAAGGTCAACTGCTCGCCGTTCAGTTCATCGACAAAGGTATACATCTCCTTTTCGACGATATCGGTTCCTTCGCCGATCGCACGCCGGAACAAAGCAGTCTGCTCGAGTATCGGCGTGCGGATGTTGCGATAGCCGTAGCTGCGCAGCCAACTGCGCAGAACATCCTCGAGTTGTTCCCAGCGTTCCGCTTCGTCTGGCAGGATGTCATTCATCCCGCGTATTGCCCGTATGGTACTGCTCATCTGGATCTGCGCATTGAACTATGTCCGAACGTTACGTCGTATTTCCGGCCAGCGCAGGTTGGACCGGCACGCCCTTGATCGGTATGGTTCGCGCGGGACCGGGATCCGGCTCGGCACTTCGCCCTCCGGTGCCACCGAGGCCGTACCGCCGACTCACGTAGTCTTCGATGATTTTCTGAAAATCCTCTGCTATCGCCGTGCCCTTAAGCGTCACCGTCTTCTCGCCGTCGACATAAACCGGCGCGACAGGGCGCTCTCCGGACCCCGGCAGGCTGATGCCGATATTCGCATGCTTGGATTCTCCGGGCCCGTTTACCACGCAACCCATCACGGCGACGCGCATTTCCTCGACGCCGGGATAGCGGTCCCGCCACAAGGGCATTTGCACCCGGAGATAAGACTGGATGCGGGATGCCAGTTCCTGAAACACAGTGCTGGTGGTGCGCCCGCATCCGGGGCATGCAATTACCATGGGCGCAAACGAGCGCAACCCCATGGTTTGCAGAATTTCCTGGGCGACGATCACCTCGCGCGTGCGATCTCCTCCGGGTTCAGGTGTCAATGAGATCCTGATGGTGTCGCCAATTCCCTCCTGCAGCAGTACTGCCAGCGCAGCGGCAGACGCCACGATGCCCTTGCTGCCCATCCCGGCTTCGGTAAGTCCAAGATGCAATGGATAGTCGGAACGTTGCGCGAGTTCCCGATAGACGGCGATAAGATCCTGAACCCCGCTTACCTTGCACGACAGAATAATGTGGTTACCGGGCAAGCCGATATCTTCGGCCATCCGAGCGCTCTCTAGCGCCGAGACAATCAGGGCCTCGCGCATCACCGCGTGCGCCGGGGCTGGGCTAGGGGCACGCGCGTTACTGTCCATCATCCTGGATAGCAACTCCTGGTCAAGACTACCCCAATTAACACCAATGCGGACCGGCTTTCCGTGTCGGCACGCCAACTCGATCATCGTAGCAAACTGCTGGTCATGCTTTGATCCCTTGCCGACGTTGCCCGGATTAATCCGGTACTTGGAGAGTGCCCGGGCGCACTCGGGATGATCTGCAAGCAGCTTGTGACCGTTAAAATGGAAATCGCCAACCAGCGGGACCTGGCATCCATCGGCATCAAGGCGTTCCCGGATGCGCGCGACCTGCGCAGCCGCCTCGGTCGTGTTGACCGTCAAGCGCACCAGTTCCGATCCCGCACGTGCCAATTCGCGCACCTGAATGAACGTGGATTCGAGATCGGCGGTGTCGGTGTTGGTCATCGACTGGACTGCAACGGGGGCCCCGCCACCAATCGCGATGCCGTCTACCCAGACCTGGCGTGTGCTCCGTCGAATGACAGGGGTGCTCACGTGGTCACCTAGTCCAGAGTCAGCCGCGCCACATCCACCTTGAAGTGGGGACGCAGGTCGACCGGTTCGTCATTGTATCGTAGCCGTACATTGGGCGCGTTGCCAATCACGATTTCGAAAGGCGGCACGCCTTCCAGCACCATTTGTGTCCCGCCCGGATTCATTTGCGAAACGAGGGTTTTCCCGCCCTTTTCCTTGATTTCCACCCAGGCCTCCCGCTGAAACTCCAGAAGAATCCGCTTTTGGGCATCAGTTCGCGACGAGAATGGTGTCACCCTGGGCGCTGCTGCTGCGCTCTGTGCTTCTGCCGCAACGATTTCCAGGCGCGATTCGACCGCCTGCGTCGGTTTGACTGCTGGCGTTGTCGCTGTCGCTTCCTTTTCCGCTGCTCGTGGATTATCCGGCAACTGGGTGCCGTTCTGCGTCGGAACGACGGCCGGCAATAAGGAGAAGGAATTGCCGAAATGCCACTCGACCCCGACGGCAAGCGCGGCGAGCGCAACAAGCGCGGACAGACCAAGAAAGAGCCGTGTTGAGCGGCGACTACTGTCGGGAAACGGAATTTCTATCGCGGGTGAATCAACCGTCGCTGCCGAAGGCATGGCTCGCCGCTCGAGCGACTGGAGTACCGGAGCGGGGTCAATCTCGAGTAACTTGCAGTAGCCTCGAACCATGCCACGAACGATGGTCGGGCCCGGCAAGCTGCCGAAAGCCTCGGCCTCCAATGCCTCTATCTGGCGTTCGCCATATTTCAGGCGCTGGGCAATATCCGCCAGCGAAAGTCCCCGTCTGGCCCGCGCGCTCTTCAGCATCGCGCCGGGACCGTGTTCGCCCGGATCCTCTTCCACGGAAACGGCATCGCTCATTCAAACTGTCCGCGCTGCAAGTCCTGGTATTCGCGGGTTCCGGGGAAACGACGCCGAAGCTGACCGGCCAGATTAATTTCGGCATTCTTGTCGCCCAAGCGCCGTTCTATTCGCAAAGCAAGCCACAACGATTCCGGCGTCGGCTCGACAATCTTGTTGTAACGACCGATGGCATCGCGTGCTTCGGCCAGTTCTCCGCGCCGGTACCTGATCTGAGCAGCGTTGATCAACGCGGGAACGTAGCCCGAGTCGAGGCGCAACGCTCGATCCAGGTATTCGAGCGCTTCCTTTTCACGATTCTTGCGCAGCAGGCAGGTTGCTGCAACGGTATAGGACTTGAACGGCGTAGCGTAAAGGGGGTTCTTGATGGCTGTCAGAAAGTATTGAACCGACTGGTCTTCACGATCCGTCTGACAGAGGAACCAGCCGTAGTTGTGATTGCTGTCAGGATCGGTCGGATTCAGGCGCAGTGCGCGCTCGAAACTTTGCTGCGCTTGAGGATTTTCTCTCAGCTCCATGTGAACCAGGCCAAGGACGTTATACGCGGGCGCATAGGTACCATCGGCGCCGATCGAGATCCGCAATTCCTCCAACGCGACCCCCAAGTTGCCACGTTCGAAATAAGCCGCGGCAAGTTCCGTGTGTATCCGTGCCCGCTCCCGGGGCGGCCCCATCTCACCGATCACCCCGCTCTCTTCGACGGCCTCAACCTGGCGGTTAAGCGGAGAATCGATAGTCAAGGGCTGCATCGCACACCCGGCCGCGAGACTCGCGAGAAATACCAGCCCTGCCCGTGCGACAAATTTGCGGCACAGACCCGGCGTGCTCACGCGGCACGCTCCAGTCGGATTGTCCTGCGCGTTCGGTCCTCAATTTTCCCGGCGAGCTGGCCGCACGCCGCATCAATGTCATCGCCGCGGGTCTTGCGCGTGGTGGTTACGATACCGGCGCCATTCAGCATCTCGCTGAAATGCCGGATCCTTTCCCTGGGAGAACAGGTGAAACCGGAGCCGGGGAAGGGGTTAAACGGAATCAAATTGATCTTGCAGGGCACCTCCAGAAGCAGTGCAATCAATTGGCGCGCATGCGCGTCACTGTCATTGACACCATCAAGCATGACGTACTCAAACGTAATGAAGTCTCGAGGCGCGCGATCAAGATAATGAATGCATGCTCCCAGCAGGCTCCGCAACGGGTATTTTCGGTTGATCGGCATCAGCTCGTCACGCAACGCATCGTTAGGCGCGTGCAGCGAAACGGCAAGCGCCACCGGGCAGTCGTCCCGCAAGCGGTCTATCGCCGGCACCAATCCCGAAGTAGACACGGTAACGCGCCGACGCGACAAGCCATAGGCGTTATCGTCGATCATGAGGCGCAGCGCCGGAACGAGATTGTCGTAGTTGAGCAAGGGTTCACCCATGCCCATCATCACAACATTGCTAACTATGCGCCGCGCGCTGTCCCGCACAGGTTGGGTATTCGGTTGTTCCGGAGGGAAAGCCTCCCAGCCGTGCTCTGCAATCCACAGCTGCCCAATGATTTCCGCCGTTGTCAGGTTGCGGTTGAACCCCTGCTTTCCCGTCGAACAAAACCGACAATCGAGCGCACATCCCGCCTGTGAAGAAATGCACAGCGTGCCGCGCCCAGCCTCGGGAATAAACACCGTCTCAACTGCGCTCGATCCAACATCCAGCAACCATTTGCGCGTGCCGTCTCCGGAGGTTTGGTCACTGATGACCCGCGGCAGCGAAACTTCGGCCGCGGCACCGAGTTTGTCGCGAAAAGTTCCAGCCAGGTCGCTCATTGCAACAAAATCGACGGTTCCGCATCGGTGTATCCAGCGCAGTAACTGACGCGCTCGAAACGGCTTCTCCCCGAGCCCCGCAACAAACTCCGCCAGTCTGTCGGCATCCAGGTCGAGGAGGTTGAATCTCATCTAGCGTGGATCTCCAGACTCGGAAAAAAGAACGCTATCTCCGCCAAAGCCGTGTCGGGCGCATCCGATCCGTGCACTGCATTGGCATCGATGCTATCCGCGAAGTCGGCACGAATTGTTCCTTTCAGTGCCTTCTTCGGGTCGGTTGCGCCCATTAGCTCGCGATTCTTTGCCACCGCCTCCTCACCCTCCAGAACCTGCACCATGATCGAGCCGGAAATCATGAATTTCACCAAATCATCGAAGAACGGGCGACCCCTATGCACCGCGTAAAAGCTTTCCGCCTGCCGTTGCGAAAGCTGCGTCATTCGCGCGGCTACAATGTTCAATCCAGCGCTCTCAAATCGCGTATAGATCTGTCCGATAACGTTTTTTGCCACCGCGTCTGGTTTGATAATGGACAGCGTTCTTTCAACAGCCATGCGGAATCTCCGTTCGGTTCTGACGCAAGCGTTCGGTTCTGACGCAAGAACTGAGAGCCTCAATTCCAAAGGCGCTCAGCCATAAAATCAAGCCATAAAAGCAGGTAACTTGATATTTTATCAGGCATTTGCACCACTGTCGCCCTGCAGTCTTGTCCAACGAGGTATGAGCCTGGAGGAAGGCTCGACATTCCATTGAGGAATGAGCCTGGAAGGGCACAAGGGAGGTGGCAAGGCGGCTGACAGGCAAGCTGCGCGGGCGCGGTGGGTTGATCATCTACGGATGGTCATCGACA